>JARFPM010000107.1 GCA_030444405.1 Nitrospira sp. | reverse complement strand
GCCCTCGCAGCTGAATGTAAGCAGAAAGGCGACGAAGTCGCTGTCGTCTTCAATGGCGCCGGCACGAGGTGGCCTGCTGAGTTGACCAAGCTCTCGCACCCTGCGAATGGTCTCTACAATTCGTTGCGTGACGTCGTGCAAGGTGCGTCGTGCGGTTGCGCAGAGGTCTTTGGGGCGACTGAAAGCGTCAAGGCCTGTGGCGTGCCGATTGTGAAAGACCATGCCCTGGCCGGAACCGCAGGACTCTTGAGCCTGCGCCGGTACGTAGCAGAGGGGTGGAACACGATCGTGTTCTGAGATTGAGTATGAGAGGGCATACGACGAGACCCGTCGTCATGTCCTCTCGGCAGGGAGTACACAACCATGGCGTTGAAATACTTAGAGCTGGCGATGACGGAGGCAGTACGCCGAGCACAGAATCAATACTACGGGAGGGCAGTGAACATCGTAGGGGCTCCTGAACGAGACCCGCTTGGCCAAGACGAGGCTGAGTTTATTGCAGCTCGGGACAGCTTTTATCTGGGTTCCATCAGCGAAACCGGATGGCCGTACATTCAGCATCGCGGCGGACCTCCGGGATTCCTTCGGCTGGTCAACGAGACGACGCTGGCCTTTGCTGACTATAAAGGGAATCGACAATTGCTGACGACCGGCAACGTTTCCGTGAACGACCGTGTGGCACTGTTTCTGATGGACTATCCGAACCGAGCACGTTTGAAGATTCTTGGTCATGCCCGAGTGGAAGACGCTCGGGTTCATCACGAACTCACCACACGGATCGCTGATCCCAAGATGCAGTCCAGCGTGGAACGGCT
This sequence comes from Nitrospira sp., assembly GCA_030444405.1. Taxonomy (GTDB): domain Bacteria; phylum Nitrospirota; class Nitrospiria; order Nitrospirales; family Nitrospiraceae; genus Nitrospira_D. Next base: position 7,023 of record JARFPM010000107.1, on the reverse strand, counting down.
GGTCTTTATTGATGTCGTGTCGTTTGATTGGAACTGCCCGAAATACATTACCCCACGATATTCGCCGGAGGAGGTTGAGGAACTCGCGGGACCACTGCGGACACGCATCGCCGAACTAGAGGCCGAGTTACGTGCAGCAAGAGCAGAGTCGGGGTTTTCACCAGCCTGATACAAAGACCTCTTTGGCGATTGTCGGCCGTCCTACATCGGCAGGTATCACCTATGTCATCAGATCCGAACAGAAGACCACCTGTTCCACCCTTCAGTCAGGAGACTGCCATCCAGAAAGTACGTATGGCGGAGGATGCTTGGAATACCCGCGACCCCGAAAGGGTGTCGCTGGCCTACAGTGCCGATAGCCAATGGCGAAATCGCTCGGAGTTCCTAACAGGCAGGGAGGAGATTGTCAGGTTTCTACGACGCAAATGGGAGAAAGAGCTGGACTACCGCCTCATCAAGAAACTGTGGGCATGCCAAGATAACCGCATCGCCGTCCGCTTTGCCTACGAGTGGCACGACAACGCTGGAAACTGGTTCCGATCCTATGGCAATGAGAACTGGGAGTTCAACCCGAGCGGCCTCATGCACCTACGCATCGCCAGCATCAACGACCTTCCTATCAAGGAATCAGAGCGGAAGTACCACTGGCCGCTGGGCCGCCGTCCGGATGATTACCCCACTCCGCCCAACTTCGATCTCTGAGAACGAGGTGGTCGTGGGGTCGTCCGTGATAGCTCAACTTGTGACAGTGGTCTTCTTATTGGCGATTCTTGAGTAGATCGCGAATCTCCATCAGCAATTTCTCCTCATTCGTCGGCGCCGGTGGCGGGGGAGGCGTTGACGGTGGTGCTTCTTTCTTAAACCGGTTCACCTGTTTAACCAACATGAAGATGACGAACGCAATGATAAGAAAGTCGAACACACTTTGTAGGAAGACTCCGTAATTGAGTGTCGGGGCCCCTGCAGCTTTCGCCGCGGCTAAGGATGGAGGTGATGTTCGAGACAGATCGATGAACAAGCTGGAGAAATCAACTTTCCCCATCAGTAACCCAAGGGGAGGCATGAGGACGTCGCTGACGAGTGACGAAACGATCTTGCCGAACGCCCCACCTATGATCACGCCAATCGCCATATCCAGGACATTGCCCTTCATGGCGAACTCTTTGAACTCTTTCAGCATGGTGTTCCTCCTCTGAGAACGTCGTTTGGTACTATATCGCAAGCCACCTATCGCTTACGTGTGGTGTCGAAAGCATAACCCAATGTGAACAAGTACAAATTGTCGGTACTGAGCTTATCCGCAGGGGGCCGATTGTTGTAGCGCGTGGTGACCTGGAACCCACTGGTCAGACCGCCCAAGATCTTCAGGCGAACCCCGTTATCCATCGTGAAGTAGAAATCCGATAGGTCTTGGAGCGACGGGAAAAACTCGCCGTAATGGTACAGCGTGATACGGCCATCGAACAGCGGCCAATCACATTTCATGGACAGGCGCGCGCGAAAACTGGAACTATCTGGGAGGTTACGAAAGTCTTCGTTGAAATAGGACGGACCGCCTTCGGTGTACAATATCATGTCTTTGAAGATTCCAGTGAGGTCTCCCCGCTCGATCCATTGGTACCCTGCGCCGGCTGATAGCGCAGTTCTCAACTTCAGGTCTTGCAATTGATCGTTTTCGAAGAAGGCCGAGGCATACCAGAAGAACCGTTTCGTGACAAAGAAGTCCAGCTTGATCGTCCCTCGGGCATTCCGAGCTTGGACACTGCCGTTAGTGTCTCCATAGACATACCGGCCCAGTAAAGTCAGCCGGAGCAGTTCGCTCCGAGCCACGAGGTCCGCCAGTCCACTGATGTTCAGGAGGTTACTGTTTCCTACCGACTGTGAGTAGCCGGCGTTCAAACTACCGGTGTAGATGACCGCCGGTTGGACCACGGGGTTCACCTGAGTTACCGAATCCATCGGCACGGTTATCGTGCTTCCGGCCGGGCCTGCCTTCACGTTCATCTTTCCCGGTTCACTTTCTTCGACTGTCCCGACGAGCACGGTCCCTTCTTTCAGATGAAAGGGAATGGGATGGGAGACAGTCAGCTTGCTCACCTCGGCCCATTTGACCTTAATGATGTCACCCGCCATGGAATTCTTGATTAGAAGCAATCCCCCCGTCATCTCGATCACTTCGCCATAGATGACGCTGCCGTCCTTTAGCGTGACGACATCCAGCACTGGAATTGCAGCCGGTGAAACCGGAGAGGGCTCGTCGGCGGCAAAAGCCGCATTCGTCATCATCAACCTCATCAGAGACAGAACCGCGATCAACACAAAGGGCATCATGGGCCGATTCATTCATCCTCCTTTGTGAACGAGGCACTTCTCTAGACTCAGAAAGCCGTGGGGATATACCGCTTTTGCAATGGTCCTGCAACAGGATTGTTGCGGGCTCAGGGCAAGCAAAGGATGTACCTTCGTTCCTACGAACACGGATTAGAGCAATTCCGCCGTTTCCCTTGTTCGGCAGCTCTTCGACCGACGACGGCACTGCAACGCAGTCAATCATTGTGTGATAGTCTGGTCATGATGACAACTGGACCGCCTCACGGCTGCAATAAAAGCAGATGGGGTTGTGCGTGCAAAGCGATGTGTCTCATGAGACAGGCAAATGAATGCGTGAGACAGTTACGATGCTCGATTGCGTTGGATCTGGGAAGTGGAAGAGGATAGGTCGGCGCGATCGAGCGAGAGCATAGGGCTTGCCTCACGCTCGTAGCGAGGGTGTTATCCTAGCACTGGACGGCGCCATCAATAAGGCTGAATATGTCGTGCATGTTGGGACGCCCGCGAAACAGGGTGCCGGCATGGTAGCCGGAGGTCTTTAGTTGTTCACCAAATGGACCACGTGATGAGACGATGGCAACTCGATACCGTGTGTCCGGAATCGTTCGAGAATCAACTTGTTCAACTCCCCCTGAACCGCACTGTAGTTGTTCACAGCCACCCAGGGCTCCACGGCGAGAGCGATCGACGACTCCCCCAGAGATGACACTCCGACGGAAGCCGCAGGATCTTTCAAGACCATCGGGTGCAGTTGAAGGATATCCTTCACATGCGCCAGCGCGTCATCGATTTTGGCGCGGTGTGAGAGGGGAACCGTCAGATGCAGCTGACGGATGACACCGAAGTTATGCAGGATTTCCCCGACAATTTTTCTGTTGGGAATGATGACGCGTGAATGGTCGGCATGCATCAGCGTCGTGGTGAAGATGTCAATGACCATCACGTCACCGTGGACTCCGAGCAGCGAGATATGTTCGCCGACCTTGTAGGGTTTGCTGAAGATAATCGACAGCCCGGCCATCACATTGCTCAACACTCCCTGCAAGGCCAACCCAATACCCACGCCGGCGACGCCGACACCGGCGATCAATGGAGCAATCGGAACCCCGAGCGTCTGCAACGCGATCATCGCGGTAAAGAGCATCACCACGATCTTGACGATGCGAACGAGGAGCAACCGCACCGGTGGCTCAAGTGTCTGTTTTTCGAGCGCCTGTTGTGCAACATTGGCGGCCCCGCGAGACGCCATACTCCCGAGGACGACGATCGCCAACGCGACCGCCGCTTGCAGCCCGTACTGAACGGCATATTGAGTGAGCGTATCCAGAATATTCATGGAGAGATTTCCCTATCGACCGAACAATCCTTTGAGCAGCTCTTTCCCCTCTTTCTGGAGGTCCTCTGGCTTTGTCGTCCCTTTGAACAGCCCACCGACGGCTTCTTCCACCTTCTTCTTCACCTGCTCCTGCACTTTCCCGGTCAGCCACTTGACATCGACTCCATACGATGGGGCTTGACCCATTCCGGTAATCGTAAGCGGGAAACTCAATCGGCCGTCTTTCATGGCGATTTTGACGGCGGGCGACGCAGCCGCAATCTTTTGGCTCATCTCTTGAGACAGATTGAGGTTCACGACGAGGTTCAGTTTTTGATCGAACCCGATCGTGCCGCCGCCGGTCGCCTGAAAGTCATGGCTGTCCATCAATAGCCGCTGCACATTGATCATCCCCTGCTTGATGGCGAGATCGGTCTCGATGGTCGAAAAGGCCGTGGCCTTCGCGCCATCAAGGGAAATGCCGGCCACTTTGAGGGCTGAGACCACTTCCTGGAGAAGATTCACCCCTTCGATCTTTCCATCTTTCACCCCCAGGTGACCGGATCCCTCCAACGCCTTGGTCAGATCCGGCATCGAGAAGCCACGCCCTTGCAGCGACAGGTCCGCGCCGGCCGTCCCGCTGATCGAGACAGGCGTCTCGGCCACGGCATTGAGCGCCGGACCGAGTTGCAATCCTTGAATTGTCACAGCTCCCTTGAATGGTGGCACCTCTGATCCGGCGATCAGTTTGCCTTGCCCCTTCACCTCGCCGTCGAAGAGGTGGAACGACAGGGATTTCAGCTTGGCCTCTTGCCCTATCACTTCCGCCGCGATCTGGAGATCCTTGATCTCAACCGGTTTCTTCAGGGGAAGTGCAACCGGCAAATTCGCGGTATTGATCACCGGCGAGCTGATATTGATAATGGCATCATTCCCGGCGGCCTTTCCTGTAATGGTAAAGTCTGTCTTTCCCACGCCTAGCTGGAAGTTGATCGCTTCAATATCCATCGTCTCTCGAAGTGGACCAAAGGTGCCGTCGAGTTTCACCGGTAGATTGAACGGCTGCACCAGCGACCCAAAATGCAAACTAGGCGTCTGCCCGAGCCGCACTGATTGCAGCAGTACCTCCATATCTTCTAGAACATATTCTGTCGGCTTGGCGGCAGATAAGTCACGGTAGGTCAATTTCCCACCGTCGATCGACACGCGGTCCACTGCCAGCAGCGCCAGAATCTTGAGCGGCCCCTCCGTTGAAGGAATCGGGGCGCGCGAAGGCTTCTCCGGCACCGGCACACCTTTGCGGCCGATGGTGGAGGCGTTCAGAACCCCGTTTTTATTCTTAATGACCGTAATGACCGGCTGGCTAAGTGTGATTTCTTCCACCTCCACCTTGCCGCTCAGTAGCGGCATCAACTTCACACCCACATCCAACGACGCGAGCGACGCAAAGGGGCCTGCACCGAAAGATGGATCATCCAGCACGGCAAACCCAGCAACGCGGGCGCCGATCCTGGGCCAGACGGTCAAGCGAATGTCTTGCAACTGAACCTTGCGATTGAGAGCGTCCTCGATGAGCGGCTTGTATTGATCTTGATACTTATTGAGGTCGATCAGGAAAGGCAGGGCGAGCACCCCGCCAACGAGGAGACCTACGAGGACAAACAAGCCGATGGCTATTTTCATCTCAATCGCCTCCGAGTGAATGGTAAGTATAGAAACTGAATTGGTGTGAGTCAAACGAGCAGCGCTGCGGGGATGATGGTGAGCATTTCAGAACATTTCACTTCGCTGCACTTCGTGGTAACTGATGGCTCTTGTCGGCCGCTGCACGATTACAAGAGACCCATACCAAACATGCTTCAGCGCAAGCGAAGGTAGTCATCGACCGAAAATCCCGCATCCTTGAGAATTCTGACAGCAAGCCCTCTGCCAATATCGCACCCCGTGTGTACAGGAACCGTGACGGAGATGGACCGCTCCGCATGCCGGAGTGTCAGGTGGCTTCAGACTTGCCGATCTTCAATAAATCCTTGTGACTTGAGAAATCGAATCAGGTCTTGCGCCATGACTTGCGGCATCCGGGGCATCAAGGCACCGCGACGGTCAGTTCTTCGACGTGCACCAGTTTCTCACTTTGTGGGATTGGTTGGTGATGAGCCAGAAGAGATTCAAGGTGCAGTTGAATGGCTTCACGAATATTTCGCTTGGCCTCTTCGATAGTTTTTCCGTTGCTGAAGCAACCCGGCAATGTCGGACTGTAGGCTAGATACCCAACATGTTCTGTTTCTTTTTCGACGACGATCTCGAAGGTATAGTAGGTCATGTGAGTCGCGCTTTTGAATGGGAAGTATATCACAAGCGCGTCTATCTGCACTCACACATCCTCTGTTGCTAACAACTTGTGCCAAACCTCTAGCCGGACCAGGGGACTATCGGATTCCATGGTCGTGGATAAGCGGTGGAAGGGTCGCTGAAAAGAAATGACCTATGCGTTCGAGTTGATCCCGAGGCCGTATTCTCCTGCAGCACTTCCACCAGTGATTTGGCCTCACTCGACCGCTACTCTTCACTTTGCCATGGCCGCCGGAGCTCGCTGGGAGCGGCGCATAAATATGTGCTTGTACGAATGCAGCGCCAAACCCCTAGTAGCGGTGAATGCCCCATGATCTAATGTGACTGCCAGCTACGGAGTTTGTTGCTCGTCTATGTTTTCTTTCAGCTCGATACTTCCGTCAGTAGTTCTAAAAACATTGAACGTTTTTATTGTCGCGCCCGTCATATCGCCAGATGCACGAACTGTGAACTTATCGAAGCGCTGGATGTTTTCTAAAACTGGAAGAAGAAAAGAAATTGCACCGTTATTGACGTAGGGAACGCCTAGTTTCCCCTTTGGACATCTCTTTCCGTTGCATTCAATGACAGCACCGAAAAACGCCTCGTCTCCAGGATTAAGAACTACAGATACCTGTACGGGTGGAGGATTGGGACAATCGAACAGAATGTCCGCAGATGAAACAGGAAGCTGGGGCTGGTCCAGACCAACAAAATCGTTCGTTTTGAGCACTGCGATTCAAACATTGGTGATCCGAACCGCACCAACATTCTTGAGCTTAAGTCTGGCGAGTTTTGCCACCCTTGCTGAACAGTTTCGGTTTCCTTGGGGCACGATGGTAGGTGGATCATTTACACCTTCAATAACCAATAGCTTCTTCGGTGCCTCCAATTTGGCGGTTGGTAATGCTTGAGAGAAGCGATGAACCAACCCTTTCGCTAGCGCTCGAACTTTTCGATAAGCTAGGTGCCTTTCGTTTTCTGGCTTCACCATGGAGATGTGGTCACCATCTACCGCATCACAGTTGACTGGATCGCCGCCACAT
>JARFPM010000007.1 GCA_030444405.1 Nitrospira sp. | reverse complement strand
CTAGCAGGCTGCGGAAAAACGCGACGTGAAGGCGACAGAGGCCTCCCACGTTCGGTCAGGAGTCGCTTCGAAGTCCATCCGTCCGGGGCGCCTTCCCACTGTGGAAGCCCGTTGAGGGCTATGGGGCGCGTGGCGACCCTGTCGGCTCATGGTGCGGCCTCCACGAGATTGCGCATCCGCACCAGGTGGTAGGCGGCCGCCGCGAAGGTGAACAGCCAGTCGACTCTCGGCACGCCACGGAGTTTCACTTTGCGCAACATCCCGACTGTCTTCAGCCAGCCGAAAATCTCTTCGACCCGTTTGCGCTTCCGTTGACTCATCGCGTAACCAGGATGCCGTGTGGTTCGGCCATCAATCGCACTGGCACGGTTTGTCGTATGCTGGGTCACATGGGGCGTGACCTGCACCGCTCGGAGCTCCTGGACGAACCGCTGGGTGTCATAGTTCTTATCGCCACCCAGCGTGATCCGTCGTGTGGTGGGCCGGCGGTTCAGCAAGGCGATCGCCGCCTCCCGTTCTGCCGTGCCGGTCGCCGGGGTCACGGTGGCGTTGACCACCAAGCCATGACGGTTCTCCATCAACACATGGCCCAGAAAGCACAGCTTCGCCTCCTGGCCCGCGGCCTTCTTGTACAGCCGAGCCTCTGGATCCGTCGTCGAGGCGTGCGTGGCGTTCGTCCGCCGCTCGCCCCGAAAGTCCACGCTGGGATTGCCCGGATCATCCGGCGGTGGGACCGGCGTGGCTCCGGCCTTCGGCTTGAAACTCTTCTGGCCCGCCCAGGCTTCGATCAACGTCCCATCCACGGTGAAGTGCTCGTCGGACAAGATGTGCTGGGCCTTGGCTTGGGCCAAGACCTGCTCGAAGAACGCCGTAGCGATCTGCCCCGCCAACAAGCGGTCCCGGTTCTTGGTGAAGACGGTGACGTCCCACACCGGCGCATCCAGATCGAGACCGACAAACCAGCGGAACAGGAGGTTGTACTGCAACGCCTCCATCAACAGCCGTTCACTGCGCAGACTGTAGAGCAGCTGCAACAACAGGGCGCGCAGCAGCTTTTCCGGAGCAATCGAGGGCCGACCAGTCCGGGCATAGAGCGCTTCCAGCTGGGGCGACACGGCGGTCAGGGCCGTGTCCACATATTGTCGGATCGGTCGCAGGGGATGCGTCGCCGGGACGCGCTCCTCGGGCGACAGGTAGCTGAACAGGCCAGCTTGTTGGGTATCCTGACCACGCATCGCAACCCTCCTGGAGTGGACTGTAGATAGTTTCACCGATCTACTCTAGAGAACAGGCCAACGCAAGAGTTTTTCCGCAGCCTGCTAAGCTGCTTTTTGACGTCCACAGGACATTTTGCGGGAAACTGAAAAAGGTCAGGCATCGGCGAACACCATAGAGGAGCGAAGTAATCACTCCATCCTGTAGTTCCCTCTTCGTTGTCGTACCACGCTTCGACACCTCCGACACCGGAGACGACAACTTCCTGGCCGCATACAATATGACTGCATTGGAGCCAAGCCGCAAAAGTGTAACTAATCAATTCGGGGTCCCATCCTTCTGCCCCATGCGCTCGTTGTGAGGAAATGGTTTCTTTGAATGCAAGAGACTTTGGAACAAGTTTGAGTGTCCCCCGAGTACATTCCGGACACGGCCAAGACGGGGCAGAGTGTTTGGATAGAGTCGAGCACCAAATGTGTCGATTCATTCACAACTCCTTTCCAGGGGAGGACAGGAATCGACAAAAGGTGTCATGTAAAGAATAGTAGGTCCTGTATCATGTAGTGATTGCTGTGTGCTGACAAAGCACTTACCAGGCAGCAGAGCGGCACCTTTGCAAAAGCTGAGTTGCACAGTATCTATCTGGGAGCGGCGCACCTCAATTTGTTAGTCGTAGGGTTATAGGTTGACCTGGTAATGCATCCACCTGCAGACAGCAGGTACGAAGATACCTTTCTCAGCGAGATCCTGCAATCGTCGGTCGCTTTCGATGCGCCGGTGATGGTCACGTATTTCTTGGCGCTCATGCCTCCCTCGAAACCATCCGGGCCTTCTTCCAGCATACGGCAAAGAATCTGCATCTGCCGGTCGTTGAGCTGACCCCGACCCCGGTTATATCAATTAATCGGCTCACTGGCTGGCGGTATCTTAGCCGTTTCGGCCTCACTCGCCATGAGTATGGGCTGGAGGCGTTATTCCAGAGGATGGCGCACCCGCAGGCCTGGAAATCGGTGGTAATCGCGATTCGTCGAGATCCATTCACTTCCACTTTCGATCGCAAGAGCAGCCAGAAACGCATCGGGGACGAGACTGCCCTTGATACCGGCCGTTCGGCAAAGTCGAGTGAAGATGTCCCAATGGCGAGGGCCGGGATTGATGAGTGTGCAGTTCGGCTGATCACGGAGTTCCTGGGTAAAAGCCAGTGCCTTCTCCATGCTGCTGGGAGGGTTGAACACGCTGGGATGCGTTACGATGCGCAGGAAACCGCTTAAGACGAGATCGGACAGTCCATACGGCTGCTCCGATTGAATCAGCGCTTCGAGCCAGGTCAGGTGCTCTCGATGGTGGGGCGCATCTTCGCGGTGGGCATAGACCAGCACATTGACGTCAAGAAGAACCATGAGGCCGCTCCATGAAGGCGAGGAGGGCGGCGGAATCGTCGATGTCCACGCCGGAGCGGAGCCCGCGCCCGGATACGGTGGTGAGTGTTACCGGTTTGCGTGTCGGTTTGGCCGCACGACGGGCGAGCCTATGACGCAGCGCATCTTCGATCAGCTTCGTCAGCGACTGGCCGGTCTCATGGGCGAAGCGCTTGGCCGATTTGAGGAGCTGGTCATCGAGGCGAATCGTTGTCCGCATGTGTCAGAGCATATGCATAGGGCATCAATATGTCAAGCAGTATGGATTTGATGGCTATGCCAGGTACCCTGGAGGCCGCTCTTGCTATCTCACGGCCGGCCATCGCGCATACGTCGGTCCCTAAACCGATCGAAGCGTTGTGCGGTTCACAGCGTACCTGATCTGGCTTTATGGCGCATGATAGTCCACATGATGAGTTATAGAAGTGCTTTCTATAACTCATGGGCACAATTGCCCACTGGCGTGCTCATGGTAGGCCGGTTGGCCTTAGCGCCCCACGGTAGTTGTAATGGCTGGAGATCGAACACGGTCAACGTCGCGACGCCGAAGCTCTTTTCCACCAGCCCACGGACGACGTATGGGCGGTTTGGAGAGAGGAGATGGCAGCAGCGGCGGTAGGCCTCGGGGAACAGCGTGGCATCGTAGAGGGCCGTGACATCTTCGAGGGTGATGAATTCCATGGCCTGCCCGTGTTTCGTCTCAGCCGACTTCTCTGTGATCAGCACACCGACCATGGTGATGCGTTGGCCAACGAATTGATGCATCTGGGAAGCCGGCACCGGTCGCAGCCGCTCGATCTGCTTGTCATAGAGAGTCAAGGGATGACGGCTGGCGAGAAAGCCAAATGACTGGATCTCATGGGCTCGCTTTTGAGCGGTAGAATAGTCGTCTGGGATCGGTAAGGGGCCGGCAGCGGCATCCTGTCCCGCGTACAGCCGCCACAGCAAGGCCGGCCTGGTGAGCTCACCGGCGATGGAGTCACAGCAGCCAGCGCGGACCAAGGCTCTGGCATGGGCTGGCTCCGGTTTCACACGCTGCAAAAAGTCCGGGAACGACCGGTATGGGCCGTTCTGCGTGCGTTCGTCGGCGATCTTCATGCCGAGCTCTTTTGGGATCGTCTTGACCTGCATCAAGCCGATCCGCAGCCGTTCGCCTTCACCGCTGTAGGCCCAGTCGCTTTCGTTGATATCCGGCAGAAGGATAGCCAGTCCCATGCGCCGGGCTTCCGAGACATACGCGAAGGTCGAGTAAAAGCCGCCTTGGTTACTGATGACGGCCGCCATGAACTCGGCCGGATAGTGGGTTCGGAGATAGGCGGACTTGAACGAGACCTGCGCATAGCTCGCCGAATGGGGTTTGCAAAAACTGTAGCCGGCGAAACTCATGATCATCTTCCAGATTCTGTCGATCGTCTCCGGCGACGCGTCATTCTTTTCTGCCCCGCGGCAAAACTGCTGATAGTAGTCTTGCAGTTGCCGTTGTTTATGTTTCTTGCTGATGACCTTACGTAGCTGATCCGCATCTTCGACGGAAAAATCAGCCAGCGCCATGGCCACCTTCGAGACGTCTTCCTGATAGGTCATGATGCCGTGGGTTTCGTCCAAAATGCCCTTCAGCTTGGGATGCCAGAATGCGCATGACCCTTCTTGCGCTCGGCGGATAAACTCTTCGACGAAGGCATTGGTGGCGGGTCTCACGAGAGACGAAACCATCACCAGATAGGCGAAGACGTCCAGCTGTTTGTAGCGGTGTAGGGGCATGCCGAGCCACAGTTTTTTCAATAAGAGGCGCGTGGCGGGCGACTCAATGTAGAAGCAGCCGATTGTATCGCCGCATCGGATCGCTTCTTGTGTGGCAGGATCCTCCAAGGGATTCCAGCTTTCATAGTCGATCTGTCGACTAGTATGTTTCGCAATGGCTGCTAAGGCATCTCGGATCACAGCCAGCGATCGGTTGCCTAGGATGTCGATCTTCACGAGCCCCGCGTCCTCCGTCTGATCTTTTTCCCACTGGATGACCGGCAATCGTTTGGCGGTATATTCAACCGGCACGTAGCTGCGAATTTCGTCCGGTACGATGACCACCCCACCGCAATGCATGGAGAGATGCCGGAAGTGGTTCTGTGCCTTTAGTGCCTGAACAAGAATTTCTGGCCAAGGCGTTTTCAATTGAAGAGTCTGTGAGAGTCGCCGGCGCCATTCCTCGAGAGTCGGCGAAGCAGGGAAATTCAGAACATCTTTCTGGCGCAGAATGTGGGAAGACATCCTGCGGATTTCTCCAGACGGCATGCCGTAGACTTTCGCGGTTTCACGGATTGCGGCCCGGAAGCCAAGGCTGTTCTGATTTGCCACCATAGCGGCCTGACGCTCACCGTATTGCGCGAACACCCATTTCAAAATGTCGTCGCGCTCGTCCCAAGGAAAGTCGATGTCGATGTCCGGCGGGTCTTTCCGACCGGGATTGAGAAACCGCTCGAAGAAAAGATTGTGTTTGATCGGGTCCACATGGGTGATCTTGAGGCAGTAAGATACGATTGAGGCAGCGACTGAGCCGCGACCGCATGTGCGAGGCGCCTGACGAACGATTTCCTCCACCACCAGAAAGTAGTGGGCGAAGTGTTTGTCTCGGATGATGGCCAACTCTTTTTCAATCCGCTCACGAATCGCTCGAGAGACAACCTCGTATCGTTTACGGGCACCAGCATAGGTTTTCTCTTTGAGTGCCATGAATGCGTCTTTATCAGTCAGCCGGCGAAAGGCTGGGAAGATTGTCTCGCCGAAACGCCAGTCGCTGTGACAGGCTTCGGCAATACGGACGGTATTCTCCAACGCATCCGGAACGTGAGGAAACTGAGATGCCATGAGTGCGGGCGGCATCAGCCATTGCCTCGGCGTGCAACAGGCTTCTTCCGGCAGCCGTGACAGCGTCGTATTCAGAGCGATGGCACGCAACAGATGATGTGTGGAAAAGCCATCCGGGCCAGAAAAGTACACGCGGTTGGTGGCGACGAATGGGAGACCGATACGCCGACCAATGAGGACTGCCTCATGCATATCCGGCCCAGGGGTTAGCTCGAGGTAGAGATCCTGCTGCGATTCTGCGGCCCAGACCGTAAGCGCCGCTTCGTCGTCCGTGAAGATGATGAGATCATCACGATAGCGTGAGACCGAGGTGAGAAAGTCGAACGAGGGATGGCCGTGGCGTTCCGACAGGAGGCGGCAGAGGTTGGCGTAGCCGTCCGGTGTCTTAGCCAGCAAGACTGCGCGATGGTTGTCGGTCGTCAGCTCAGCACCGAGAATTGGCCGGAGACCCTGTTGCTTTGCCAGCTCGATAAACCGAATGGCTCCGTACAGGCCGTTTGTGTCGGTCAAGGCCATGGCTGGCGATCCTTGCCGCTGTGCCGCGGTACAGAGTTCTTCCAGCGGCGACACACCACGCATCGGCGAATAATCGGAATGGACGTGGAGGTGGACAAACTGGGCCTTCATTGCAGAGTTCGTCCCCAGACCAAGGCGTGGTCGCCGAACTTCGCGCGGATATTGTCTAGGGCCAGCGAGAGTCGGTGAGCGCGAGGAGGGAGTGAGGACGTCGATTCGTCAAAAAGCAAAAGTTGTGAGGCAGGCGTTTCCAGCCGACTGACTTGAAGTATCAACCGTGTGAGACGCACCCGACGACAGAAACATCGGTAGAACAGGCGTGTCAGCACTGGCTGGAGATCGGCTTCCCAGTATGTGCTGTGAGGCAGCGTTTCTTCTGCCGTCTGCTCGACATGGTCGCTGTGTCGAACCGTCAATGAGACATACCGGCATATCCGTTGCTGTTGCCGCAGCGTGGCGCAAAGCTGCTCTAATAATCGGTAGAGTCGCCCAAGCAAGAGTCGATCATCTACGTCATCTGGGTCGAGATGAAGAGAGCGTTCGATCACAGGTTGTGTGACTGGTGGATGTACCGGGGAAGGATCGATCCCGAGGGCCCAGTCGTGTAGCAGGCTGGCAGGAGTGCCGAGGACGGCCTGTAGGTGTGCTAACGAAACGGAGGCGATCGCACCGAGTGTGCGGAGGTTTAAATCTTCTAGCCGTTGTAAAACCCGTGAGGTTTGGACCCGATGGAGGCCGGGAAGCAACAAAGTCGGCAATGGAGCGAGGAACGGTTGTTCGGAACCGGCATGGATCGATAGGAGTTGTGGCGGCTTCGTCAGTGTAGTTACGGCCAGCTGGGAGACCAGCTTGTTCCCTGCCAGTCCGATTGTGCTGGGCCATCCCTGTTGATGTGCCAACTCTCGACTGATGCGGGTTGCCGTATCAATAGGGGGACCAAAGAGTCGGGTTGTGCCGGTGAGGTCTAGGAAAAGCGAGCCGGGCCTGATCGATTCCCAAGTTGGTGCAAAGGGCGAGACCTGCCGTTGCAGCTCACGATGGGCGGTCTGTGTGAGCGATGAATCCGGAGGGATCACTCGCAAGGCCGGACAAATCAGCCGCCCGAGATCGACGGGTATACCAGGCTGAAGGCCTTCGAGAAGCGCTTCTATAGAGATCTCTCGAATCAATGCACGGGGCGTATGGGTTGGCGCCACGGCGACCGGCCTGTTGCGGAGAGACGTGTCGATCGCACGGGCCAACACGATTCTAAAGGCGGGAATCTGTAGACAGGCAATATGACGGTCCATGGCAAGTCAGGATAGTAACCAATGGTTACATCCAAATTGACTCCAGTCAAGTGCGTAGAACAGCTGAGCAGGCGAGTGAACGCAGGTGAGTGGGAGAAGTCAGGTAGGAACGTTCCGCCGGAAGAAACGATATCTAGCACAGATGATGGATCTGCCGAAGCCGCGCAGTGCGTGTCGCGTGCCAATCACGAATGGCGCACAGAGTGTCAGGGAACTCTGCCGAACGACGATTAGTACGAAACGACAGGCGCGTTGGCCCTGATGCCCTCACGTAATCGCACGGCGTCAGGCGGTCGGATGATTGTGAATCCTACCCTGTTCCCGTCCTTCTTCTGTATGGACCGGCTGGTCCGCCCGATTCGTTACGTGAATTTCAATGGGCCTGGCGGTATCTAGATGGACATCTCGCTGGGGATACGAAACGGCGATTCGCTCATCGGCCAGACTTTTCTCAATCATGAACCGCAGGTCGCTGCCGACCAGCGCCGGGTTGACGCCGGGGGCGAACGCCACCCAGTAGTACAACGTGAAAATGAGCGCGTTGTCTCCGAAGTCTTCGAACAGGACCAGCGGTTCCGGGTCCTTCAACACCAGTCCGTGCTGGGCGGCCGCCTCGTTCAGCAAATCGCGGACCCGCTTGACCGGCGATCCATAGGCGATCCCGATCTTCAGGAAGAACCTCCTTGTTCGATTGGAGTAGGTCCAGTTGCTCAGATTCCGCTCCAGGAGGTTGCTGTTCGGAATATGCATCTCCATGCCGTTGCCGTCACGGATCGTCGATGAGCGGAATCCGATGCTCCGGACCTCCCCCACGACACCGTCGATCTCGATCAGATCACCCACACGTAGCGGCCGCTCAATGAGGACCAGGAGGCCGCTGATGAAGTTCTTGAGCAGATTCTGCGTGCCGAAGCCGATGCCGATCGCGAGCGCTCCGCCCAGGAAGGCAAACACGGTCAACGGAATTTTGACCCAGGCCAAGCTGACGATCAGCACCACAGTGAACACAATCGCGATCGTCCACTTGCGGAAGATGTCGGCCACGGGTTCTTCCATCTGCAGCCGGCTGATGGCGAAATGTTGCGCAAACTTGGCCAAGGCCAGGGAGGCCCAGTATCCGAGCACCAACAACAGCATGACGCGAATGAGTTTCCCGATCGTCACGCTGCGCCGGCCGCTGATGGACTGGCCGTCGACCTCGATCGTGTCTTCAACCGCGAAGAGCTCGAATTCCCAGATGTTGGTCAGCGTGCGTGAAGCACCGGCGAGCGACGCCTGCAGGCGGGCCGAGAGCGAAAGCGCTTCCTCCCGTTGTTCGAAACGGGCTTGCAGCAATTCAAGCAGACGATTGAACTGTTGTGAGCGTTCCATCGCACGTTGATAGTTTCGCTCCCGTTCCCGGTAGCGGTCTAGGAGCGGGCGCAGGCGCGCCGCCTCGGCCGGTGAGGCGGCGTTTTGCAGCCTGGTTTCCAACTCGCCCTCCTGTCCCGATGCCATGTCGATCTGCTGCCCGAGATAGTCTTTCCAGGTCTTGGCCTCTTGGATGACTGGCGTCAAACGTTGAAAGGCCTCGCGGGCTTTGGCCACGTCGTCCTCGCTCGCAACCGCAAACCGGCCCTCCCAGATCCGACGTTCCAGCTCCACGGTATCCAACATATGCCGCAACATCTCGACGCGGATATCGGCGTTCTCCGAGTGCACACGCCCCAACTCAACATGGTCGACCAGCAAGGAGCGGGTGGCAGCGGCCTTCGGCGATTCCTTGCCGCCCGGGGATTTCGTCGTCTTGGACTCATTGAGCCGTCTGACCGCTTGGTCGTAGGCACGATGGCTGACGCGCTGGTCTCTCAGCGCCAGATCAAGCTCTGCCTCCAACCCCTTCCGTTCCGTCTCGAGCCGCTCTCGAACCTTGTCCAAATCCTGCGTATTAAACCGTTGCTCGGGCTCGGCTCGTGCAAGCTGGCGCTGCGCGAGGGCCAGTCTGGCCTTCGCCTCGATCAGTTCCTCCTGACGGGCCTTCACCGATTGGGTCAGCATGGCGGCTGCGGCGGCCGTGGCGCGGCTACGCAGGCGAGCCAAGTCGCGGAGCCAGGTGAGTCGAGTCGTCTGGGTCTGATCCTTGACGATTTCGAGTTGCTCGGCAGCCAGCCGCAATCGTCGCTCGGCGGCCTTGAGCGCTTCCTCGCTTCGCTCAGCCGCACGCGTTGTGACGGCTAGCTTGGACTCGAGCAGTTCCACTGTCCGTTTCAGAGATCGGGCGCGGTCCCGGAGAGAATCGACGACGAGGACGGAGTATGGGGGTGGATCGGGAAAGTCCGTCCACTCACGGTTCTCTCGTTCCACTTGTTCGCGACGCGCGCGCGCTTGGTGCAGCTTTTGGGTGTCCTCAAGCTGCTGCTCGTAAGCACGGGCCAGCTGGTAGAGGAGGGAACGGCGTTCCAGTAATTCGCTCTCCGGTGTCCCTGAAGGACCACCAACTCCCAAGGTACCGGGTGTGCTGACTGAATTGAGGTCCGCCTCGGCTGCGGTCAACCGTTCCCGCAGTTCCCTGATCTGTTCTTCAGGCGATGCTAGGTCGGGGGCAGCAGACTTGCCGGTCTCATTGCCGCTGCCGGAAAGGCCTGAGAGACGAACCGGGGATTGGGCCGGGGCGATGGAAGACGACACGAGCAGGAGGACTAAGAGAACTAATGTGATCAGAGGCCATCTTCTCATGGCTCCAACGTACATCCTTATCCCTCCCGCCAGTCAAGTGGGATCATGGCTACTGACTTTCCGCGATCGTGACGAAACGGGCGGGGGTTGGGCTTACGCTGATTCGCTGGCATCGGCAGCAGGCGGGGACGGTCGAACACGCGCATCACATGCTCCAGAATGAGTGGGCCGCCGCTGCGCAGCCAAGCGGCAAGTTTGGAGCGAACGCGGCCTGGTTCCGGCTCAACCGTCCGGCCGACAATCTGCTCAGCGCGCTGCAGCGCCTGACCCTACCCGGAGATTTGTCTGGTGCTCGGCCCAAGCGGCTGCGGTTTCTGATGCTCAACACGGTCGGCAAGGTCATTTATCATGCGCGACGCACGCTGTTACGCATCACGTCCGCCGCGCAGCAGGCCCTTTTGGCTCCGGCACGAAACACAATCCTGGCGCTCAGCCCCGCTTAGCTGGAGAGTAGGGGTGGGGATGATTCATTGACAGCGTAAGAAACCCTGTGCTACCGTCCACCGTTCTCTACGCCAAATAGGCACCTACACCTCGCTCCCGACTGGTTCGGGGGCCTTTGTCCAGGAGGATCGCTGCATGGAGCTCTACGAGTCTCTGTTTATTATTCGTCCGTCCGTCTCTGATGAGGAGACCAAGGCGCTCATCGACAAGATGAAAAACGTCGCCGATAAGACCGGCGCCCGATTCATCAAAGCCGAGAATTTAGGGAAGAAAAAGCTTGCCTACGAAGTACGTCGCGAGCGGAAAGGCACGTATGCCTATTTCTACTTTAAGGCGCCGAACAACACGGTCGGTGAGCTTGAGCGGGCCTATCGATTGGAAGATAACATCATCAAGTTTCTGACAGTCCATCACGAGAAGCCCTTGGTGGAACGGCGTCCGGTGGAAGCCTCGACGCAGGAGTCAGACAGTGGCCGGATTTAACAAAGTCATCCTCATGGGGAACCTCACCCGTAATCCAGAGCTCCGGTATACTCCGAGCGGGACACCGGTGGCGAGTTTTGGCTTGGCGGTGAGCCGTCGGTTTAAGCAGGGTGAAGACCTGAAGGAAGAAGTCTGCTTCGTCGACATCGTGGTGTTCGGCAGACAGGCGGAACATTGCGGGCAGTATCTCAGTAAAGGCAACGGGGCGATCATCGAAGGTCGGTTGCAGCAGCGCCGTTGGGAAACTGAAGATGGTCAAAAACGGAGTAAGCATGAAGTGGTCGCGCAGACCGTGACGTTCATGCCCAAGCGACAAGACGGTGGTGCTGGTGCTGAACCTCCGATGTCCGACGAGCCCGGCTATGAAATGGGTGAAGAAGGTTAATGACAGGAGCATGAGGAGGCAGTGATGGATCGAAGCGAAAACGAACGTGGCGGGGGGCGATTATTCCAGCGAAGGCGTCCCTGCAGATTCTGCCTGGAAAAGGCACCGATCGACTTTAAAGATGCCGGACTCCTTCGGAATTTCTTGACGGAGCGTGGGAGGATTGTTCCGCGCCGCATTTCCGGGAATTGCATGCGTCATCAGCGTGAATTGACGGTGGCCGTCAAGCGGGCTCGGCATATCGCCATCATCAGCTTTGCCGAGGAGCGATAACGAACGTGACCGGCGATTTCGATGCACCGAGGTGGAGCAGTGGTACGTTGTTAGGGGTCACCATGGATGTGTTGACACCGAAAATTGCGGATATCACGGCGGAGGGGGTTTCCCTGTCTGGGGACCTCACAGGTGAAGAGCTTGGGCTCACTGATGCGGATGTGTCCATCCGCGGAACCGTATCGGTCGGGCTGGACCTTCGAGCGATTGAACGTACCGTCTATGTGACTGGAGTCGTGGAAGGAACAGCGGTCAGACAATGTGTGCGGTGCCTCAAATATTTTGACGACCCACTGGCGTTTTCGTTACGCGTGGCCTATGAGAGGGAAGTCAAAGCGCCGAGTGCTGTCGCAAAGCGAGACGATCCGCGGAAAAGGAAGTCGGCGGCGCCTCCGGAAGGCGAAGTGGAAGAACGGAACGACGACCTGTATTACTTTGCAGGCGATCATCTGGAACTGGCGCCAATGCTGCGGGAACAATTGATTCTTGCCTCTCCCATGCACCCGCTATGTTCCGAGGAATGCCGCGGATTGTGTGGCCGTTGCGGGAAAGATTTGAATGAAGGTCCTTGTCGTTGTGGCGAAGAGCCGACGGGAAGCCCGTTTCAGGTGTTGCGCACCATGAAAGACAAGCTGACGGACCCCGGTGAGCGCTGAGCGGTGGTCCGAATCGAGCGGAAGAAGGAGTCATCATGCCTAATCCCAAACATAAACATTCACGGGCGAGACGCGATAAGCGTCGTACCCAAAAGCTGCGCATGACCCCGCCGGGAATGGCTGTATGCCCACAGTGTCATGAACTAAAGCTGCCGCATTATACCTGTTTGAACTGTGGTACCTATAAGGGCAAGGCCGTCATTCAAGTCGAAGAGGCGTGAGCAGGTTGTACAAATCGTCCATGGCGCGAGTTTCCCAGCACGTCTGACGTGAGCTCAGGGGGCGACGCGTGTGCAGCCAGTCATTCCAACACCATCCGTGAGTACACCATCTCGCATGAAGATCGCGCTCGACGCGGTGGGGGGTGATCATGGCCCCGCACCTTGCGTCGAGGGCGCTCTTCAGGCTGTGAAAGAGTGTGATGTCGAGGTCATTCTCGTCGGCGACGAAGCCATCCTGAAACAGGAATGTGAGCGTCAGTCCAGTCAGGATTCCCGCCTCACCATTCGGCATGCTTCCCAGGTCGTCGAAATGCATGAGTCGCCTGCCGCTGTCGCTCGGAAGAAGCGGGACTCATCGATTTGGGTTGCGACAGAGTTGGTCAAGCACGGCCAGGCTGACGCAGTCGTGAGCCCCGGTAACACGGGGGCGAGCATGGTGGCGTCGTTCTTTGTATTAGGACTGATGAAGGGAGTGGAGAGACCGGCGATTGCCACCAGCCTGCCGACGTTGAGTGGGGAAGCCATCATGCTCGATGTGGGAGCCAACGTCGACTGCACCGCCACGCATCTCGAGCAATTCGCCTTGATGGGCAATGAGTATGGGAAGCATCTGCTCGGAAAACCGAACCCCCGTGTCGGACTTCTAAGCATCGGCGAAGAAGACAGCAAGGGCAACGAAGTCACCAAAGAGGCGTTGAAGCTCCTCAAAGGCAGTTCGATGAACTTTGTTGGGAATGTCGAAGGGCGCGATGTGTATAGCGGTATTGCAGATATCGTCGTCTGCGATGGGTTTATCGGCAACGTCGCGTTGAAGATTTCCGAAGGTGTGGCCGAGATGATCAAGCGGTTGCTCCTCAAGGAAATTTCTGGCCATTTCCTTGGCCGACTCGCGTATCCCCTGATCGCCGGGCCTCTCAGGAATCTGAAGCGAAAAATCGACTATGCTGAATTCGGCGGGGCCCCGCTGCTGGGTGTCAATGGGATTACGATGATCTGTCATGGCCGATCGTCGGCCAAGGCCATCAAGAATGCGATCCGACGAGCGAAGGGCATGGCTGAGGGCGGTGTGCGAGAGCTGATTCAGCGAGATATTGAAGAGAGTCGCTCCCGTCCACCGATAGAACTGGAGACATGAAAGCTTGTATTGCCGGAACCGGCTCCTACGCACCTGTCAGGGTCCTGACGAATGCGGATCTCGAACGCATGGTGGCCACGTCTGACGAATGGATTCAAGAGCGGACAGGCATCCGCGAGCGGCGTATCGCCGCCACGGGAGAAGCCTGTTCGGATCTTGCGGTTCAGGCCGGGAAGCGAGCGCTGACCGCGTCGGGGCTGGTGGCAACCGATCTCGATATGATTTTGGTCGCCACCTGTACGGGTGATTATCCCCTTCCCGCAACGGCCTGTCTCGTCCAGCATCAACTTGGTGCGACCAGAGCTGCGGCCTGCGATCTTTCTGCCGCCTGCTGCGGATTTGTCTACGCGCTTTCCGTGGCGGATGCGTATGTGAAGAACGGGATGCGGCATGTCTTGGTGATCGGGTCAGAGGTAATGTCCGCCATTACCGACTGGACCGACCGGAACACATGCGTGCTGTTTGGGGATGGAGCTGGTGCGGTCGTTGTCAGTGCAAGCGATGGAGAACGAGGGATCCTCTCGACTCACCTTCGCTCAGACGGGGCGCTCTGCGAGCTGATCATGGTGCCGGGAGGAGGCTCACGTACTCCGCTATCTGAAAAAGTGATCACTGAGCGCCTGCAATACATCAAGATGAAAGGGAATGAGACGTTCAAAGTCGCAGTACGCACTTTGGAAGAGATTGCTCGTACGACCCTTTCGGCCAATGGTCTTCGGGTGGAGGATCTTGATCTGTATGTGCCGCACCAAGCCAATGTACGAATTCTGAAGGCGGTGATAGAGCGGTTGGGCCTTCCGATCGAAAAAGTGCTCCTGAACCTCGATCGTTACGGGAACACGTCTGCCGCGTCCATCCCGATTGCCTTGGATGAAGCGGTTCGCGAAGGACGTATCAAGGAAGGCTCGTTGGTGATGCTCGGGGCGTTTGGGGCAGGGTTAACGTGGGCCTCTGCGGTAATCCGATGGTAGAGAACGACCAGGCTATAATCCAGGACCATTCCGATGTAGCTCATCTGGATGGTGGGAAGGCGTCGGCTTGTGACAACTTTTCCCGTTGACTTTGCACAGAATTTCGAAGATATCTAACGCCCCATGACTCAAGGAATTGGGCTGGTTTTCCCTGGACAGGGTTCGCAGTCGGTCGGGATGGGGAAGGCGCTCTATGACGCTCATCCCTCATTGAAATCCGTCTATGATGAGGCTTCTACGGTCTTAGGGTATGATGTTGCCGAGTTGTGCTTCACCGGACCGGCTGAACGACTCAATCTCACAGAATTCACCCAGCCGGCCCTGCTTGTGAGCAGTGTGGCGGCGTTGAAACTGTTTGAGCCCATCGGGATTAGGCCGGTCGCGGTGGCGGGCCATAGTTTGGGTGAGTATTCGGCGCTGGTTGCGGCAGGCGGCGTCTCTTTTCGTGATGCCGTTGGCTTGGTTCAGAAACGGGGACGCTACATGTCCGAAGCCGTGGCTCCGGGAGCCGGTCTCGTCGCAGCCCTGTTGGGTTTAGCTGCCCAGGCGGTCAAGGATGTTTGCAGCATGGCGTCGTCCGTCGGGGTCGTCGCGGCAGCAAACTTCAACTCGCCGGGGCAGGTGGTGATTGCCGGTGAAAAAGCGGCGGTGGAGCGGGCGATTCAATTGGCCAAAGCACAAGGCTGTAAAAAGGCCATTCCATTGCCGGTCAGTGTGCCGGTTCATACCCCGTTGATGCAGCAAGCAGCTGATCGATTGGCAAAGGATTTAGCCACGGTTCGGTGGTCGGACCTCAGGGCGCCTCTCGTGAATAATGCAGAGGCAAGAGCGATCAGCCGAGCGGACGAGATCCAAGCGTCATTGGTTCGTCAGCTGCCCTCTTCAGTGCTGTGGGAAGATTCCGTGCAGACAATGGGACAGATGGGCGTCACGACGTTTGTAGAAATCGGCCCCGGTACGGTATTGACCGGCTTGATCAAACGAATTCTGCCAGAGGCGAAACTGTTGAATGTGAACGATCCGAAGTCGTTGGACGTGACACTCAAGGCGGTCAGCTAAGGCCGGACAGTCCCCATGGAAAACCATGGTGACGAATTTCCTGTCAGCCTGTTAACGTATCGTCCGAAAGGTCTGAAATGTCATTACAAGGAAGAACAGCTATTGTTACCGGCGCCGCGCAAGGCATCGGTCGTGCGATTGCCGAATGCCTTGCTCAAGCGGGGGCCGACATTGCCGTGGCCGATCTCGATCCCGGCCGTTCCGTGGAAACGGTCGCCTCCGTCGAAAAGCTAGGGCGGAAGGCTCTGAACATAAAAGTCAACGTAGCTGATGTCAATGAAACCAAGGCGATGGTCGAACAAGTCCTGAAGGCTTGGGGGAAAGTGGACATCCTCGTCAACAATGCCGGCATCACCCGTGATGGTTTGTTGCTACGGATGAAGGAGGAAGATTGGAATCTGGTGCTTCAGATTAACCTGAACGGTACGTTTAACTGCACGAAAGCGGTCTTGCAGCCGATGACCAAGCAACGGTATGGTCGTATCGTCAACATCGCCTCGATCGTGGGGGTGATCGGGAATGCGGGGCAGGCAAATTACTCGGCCTCAAAGGCAGCCGTCATCGGGTTTACAAAGACCGTTGGGCGGGAATATGCGAGCCGTAACGTCACAGTGAATGCGGTGGCGCCCGGTTTCATCGACACGGCCATGACCCATGGCCTACCGGCTGATGTGAAAGACACGTTACTGAAACAAATCCCATTGGGGCGGTTGGGTACGCCAGCAGATGTTGCGGCAGCGGTGCGGTTTCTGGTGTCCGAGGATGCGGCATATATCACCGGTCATGTCTTGCACGTGAACGGCGGGATGTTGATGGTATAAGAGCGTCGAATTGTTTGGATGCACGGCCGTCACAGATCCCCATGTGGCGGTGCAGCGGGATTCATACCGGGGAAGGAGGTAGTCATAGCGATGGCAACTGTTGAAGAACGAGTCAAGAAGATTATTGCTGAGCAGCTCGGGGTGGAAGAGGATGAGGTGACGCCGGAGGCGTCCTTTGTTGAAGATCTTGGGGCTGATTCGCTCGACACCGTCGAGCTTGTCATGGCATTGGAGGAAGAGTTCTCAATCGAAATTCCCGATGAGGATGCGGAAAAGATTCTGACCGTTGGTAAGGCGCTGGACTACATCAAGGAAAAGTCATAGACATGACAGGAATATCTGATCTGGCCGCACGGCGCGTTGTGGTCACCGGTCTTGGACTGGTGACACCACTGGGCACAGGAGTCGAGAAGACTTGGAAGGCGATCTGCGCCGGTGAGTCCGGGATCGGCCGAATCACCAGATTTGATCCGACGGGATATGATGCCCAAATTGCGGGTGAGGTGAAAGATTTTGATCCTGCCCAGTTCATGGAAAAGAAAGAGATCAAGAAGATGGATGCGTTCATCCACTACGCCGTGGGTGCAGCCCTGTTGGCGGTGGATGATGCCGGGCTAAAGGTCGCGCCGGAGGAAGCAACGAAGGTCGGGGTTTACATCGGCTCCGGGATCGGCGGGCTCGGATCGATTGAGCACTACCATGATGTGCTTAAAAGCAAGGGGCCGGGCCGCATCTCACCGTTTTTCATTCCCATGACCATCATCAATTTAGCGTCAGGGCAGGTGGCGATTCGGATCGGAGCCAAGGGGCCCAATTCTTGCGCCGTAACGGCTTGCGCCACGGGCAATCATTGCATTGGGGATGCGTACCGTCTGATTCAACGAGGTGATGCCGATGTCATGGTGGCCGGTGGTGCCGAAGCGGCGGTCACTCCGTTGGGTGTGGCGGGATTCGCTGCGGCCAAGGCATTGTCCTTCCGGAACGATCAACCGACGAAAGCGAGCCGTCCGTTCGACAAGGACCGAGACGGATTTGTGCTGGGTGAGGGCGCGGGGGTCGTGGTGATTGAGGAATTGGAACATGCCCTTCGGCGTGGAGTCAGAATTTACGGCGAGATCATCGGATATGGGATGAACAGCGATGCGTACCACATTACGGCGCCGCCGGAAGAGGGCGAGGGTGCCGTTCGCTGCATGGAATTGGCCCTTAAGGATGCCGGAATCAATCGCGATCAGATCGGGTATATCAACGCGCATGGTACGTCGACGATGGCCGATGCCATTGAAACCCGAGCGATCAAACGGGTGTTCGGCGAGCAGGCGTTTCGAATTCCGGTCAGCTCGACCAAGTCCATGACAGGTCATCTACTCGGAGCTGCCGGTGGGATCGAAGCCGTCTTCAGTCTTTTGGCGCTGTTTCACGGTATTCTTCCCCCCACAATCAATCTGGATAACCCGGATCCTGCGTGTGATTTAGACTATGTTCCCAATAAGGCACGACCTGCCGCCATTCAAACGGCGTTATCGAACTCCTTTGGATTCGGCGGAGTGAACGCCTGTTTGATTTTCAAGAGGCTGGACGCGTAGTGCGCGTGTCACGATGACGCCGGCTTCTTCAGCCGATTCTGCTCCTGCCATATCGAACTATCGATTCATGAATCCGAGCTTCTTGATGGAGGCTCTGACCCACAAATCGTACGTCAATGAGCGCCGAGACTCCGGTGGAAAACATAATGAGCGGCTTGAGTTCTTGGGGGATGCCGTATTGTCGCTCATCGTGAGCGATTATCTTGCGAGGCGATATCCCGAGTTGAGCGAAGGGGCCCTCTCAAAACTCAAAGCCAAGCTTGTGAGCGAAGCGCCGTTAGCGAATGCCGCCAGGCGGCTAGATCTGGGCACCAGACTGAAACTCGGTCGAGGCGAAGAACTCTCGAATGGACGGGGAAAAGCTTCACTATTAGCTGATGCGTTAGAGGCCATCATTGCGGCAGTCTATCTTGATGGAGGTTTTGAGGCGAGTCGGAACTTCACCATCGAGGTGCTGACCGATGAACTACGCCAAATCGACGTCCTGCAAGAACAACCGGGAGGAGACGATTACAAGACGCGTTTCCAGGAATGGTGCCAAAAACGGTATGAATTGTTGCCTCGGTATGTGATCGTACGTGAAACTGGGCCGGATCACCAAAAATTGTTTGAAGTGGAAGTGCGGGTGAATGACAGGGTTTTTGGGATGGGCCAGGGACACAGTAAGAAGGAGGCGGAACAGGAAGCGGCGCAACGAGCCCTGGAGCGTGCCGAGCGTTGAGCTGAGTCCGTGCTAGAACGGTGGTATATTGTTATGGAACGCTATGGAGGTCAGTGATGCTGAAGCAAATCGGATGGCGGATGCTAGTGGGGCTGTTGGTTGGGGTGGCTTTGTCGGCTTCAGGGATCGAGTCGGTTGTGGCAGCTGACCAAACGTCGGCTGCGACGGCTGAAACACCAAAAGGGCCACGGGCGATCATTAAAACAAAATTCGGTGATATCGAATTCAAATTCTATCCGGATATCGCGCCGAAGCATGTGGATAATTTTATCAAGTTGGCAAAGTCCGGATTTTACAATGGGACCATTTTTCACCGCGTCATTCCCGGTTTCATGATTCAAGGTGGAGATCCTAATACGAAGGACACACTTAAAAAGGAGATCTATGGTCAGGGCGGCCCCGGCCACACCGTCAAGGCGGAATTCAGCGATACCCCACACAAACGCGGCATTGTTTCTATGGCCAGAGCAGCTGACCCGGATACGGCGGGCTCTCAGTTCTTCATCGTGGTCGAAGATTCACGGTTTCTGGATCGTAAGTACTCCGTGTTTGGCGAAGTGACGAAGGGAATCGGTGTCGCCGACAAGATTGTCAACCTGCCACGCGATGAGCGGGATAATCCTCGAGAGCGTGTGGAAATGACGGTCACCATCGTACAGTAATTTGATCGGTCCTCCGCATAGTGGGATGCTTGTCCAGGCCGAGTCTTGTCTTGTCACTCTCCCCAAGCCTGTGTTGACGGTTATGCCGAAGCTAGAATACCGTGGCCTGAGTCGCTGCGAACAAATGTCTAATGGTGATGGTGCTCGCAGCCGGGGCCATGGACATGCTGCTCGGGTGCAGGCGGTGGCATGAAGGACTGTCCTGGGATGAGGATGTGTCCAGATTCATGCTTCTTCTTGAGATGTGCGGCGATCTCCGGATGGTGAGTTTTTACATAACCGATCAGCCCTCCAAGAAACCGGCTGGACTGAAAATCCTTCCCTGAAAAGGTAGAAACGAACCGGTCGATCCGATCCAGGACCGCCGGAGCATCCGATGAATCTGCGATCTGCTCGGGGTGCTGTTTTTTGAAGGTTTCATACTCCTTTCGGAGGTGCTCAGCGAACACCGGCATGGGAGCTGCGGGAACATGGAGTGGGCTGAGTGTGCGACGAAGGGTCTGAATGGCTGTGATCACCTCTGCGTCCTGTCCATCTCGGCGTCCTTCAAAATAGCTGAACGTGATGACTTCGATCAGGTTGAACAACGCAACCGCTTTCTGCCCTCCCGATTCATCTAACTCTCGATAGAAATCTCGCCGAACGGGCAAGAATTCCTCGCTGAGCCGTTTCTGCTGGTAGTCGCTGCCGCTCCCCAGATAGACGCAATCGTGAGGACAAGATATCCTGGTCATACGATGCTCCCCGCAACAGGGACTGCAGATCAATCCTTCGAGGGCGGGGCACGGGCGTTTGCCCTTTCGATGGTGACAATAAGAGCACGAGCTCATTTCTTCATTCCTTCCGGCCCTGGCTTGGGAGGCGGAGGGATGAATCCGTAATCGGCTAGTGTGCGCTTCTCGCCCTTGGACTTGGCAGATGATGGGGTTTCCAGCCCATTCATTTCGGCGGCATGCATATAATAGTAGGGAACCAAGATCAGGTTGTTCGTGCGATCGATGCCGATATCAGCCGGAGCGGGGAGATACTCGGCGATGACTTGGAATCGATGGTCTCGGGTCATGCGCCAAATCTTGCCTCTTGTGATGTCTGATACGTACATGTTACCCCATTGATCGAAATCCACTCCGCTCAGGTTTTGGAAGCGACCGGTAAAAAACCCATTCGATTCCAGCTCGGTCAGCTGTCCTTCTGGAGTGATCTCTAGAATTTTCCCCTTTTCCCAACTCACGACAATCAGGTGATTCGTCTTGGGATGGATCGCGATTCCGGCGGGTCCTGCGAGCCGTTCATCATGGATCAATAGGTCAACTCGATGATTGGTTGACGGATCAATCCGGTAAATTGAGTTCGCCGCTTGGTCTGAAACGTACAAAACCCCGTCTGGCGCTGCTGCGACGTCGGTCAGTGACACCCGCATATTGGGTGATGTTGGGAACGAGATCGTGGCAATGAGTTTGCCTGACGTCTTGTCGAAGCCTTTCAGTTGATCGAGATCTGCGATGTAAAGAATTGGCCCCACCAAGGCCATCCCTTTCGGGGCATGCAGCAACACGTCCGCCACACCACCCTGGATGAACTTGAGGTCCGTTACCTTTCCCTCGGCATTCAACTTTGTGATGAAGCCGTTGTTGTCTCTTGCTTCCGGCTCACCGTTGATGTTGGAGATGAAATATTCCTTTCCGAGCGGGTCGCCGACGAAGCTATTGGGTGTCTCCAAACCTATGACTTGCGCGGCTTCGACCTGGAATGTCAAGCCTAGGGTGAGTACGGTGGATAGTAAGAAACGGTGATAGAACTTCACGAACAAAGGCGGGTTGTCCAAGGTTTTTCCGAAGGCCATCGTACCGGAGGAGCAAAGAGAGTGTCAACAAAGAGCCCTGAGGGATGGAGGCAGGGATGGAGATAGGGCAAAGCGTTGACTTGCATAAAATTCCCCTGCTAAGTTGCGACGGTTTACCTGGCAGAAAGAATAGGTTAGAGGGGAGGGGATCGTGGCCGCACAATTGATCGATGGAAAAGCACTCGCGCAACAGGTTCGTGATCGTCTGGCAAAAGAATCGGCGGAACTGTTCGCCGAGAAATCGATGAAACCGGGTCTTGCGACCATTTTGGTGGGTGACGATCCCGCCTCGCATGTGTACGTTCGAAACAAGCAAAAGGCCTGCGAATTGGCCGGGATCTATGTTGACGATCACAAACTCCCGGCAAACACGACGCAGGCCGAGTTATTGGCGCTGATCGATAAAAAGAACGCTGACTCCAAAATCCATGGAATTCTGGTTCAGCTCCCGCTGCCCAAGCACATCGACAGCAAGGTCATTCTAGAAGCCGTTTCGCCGCTCAAAGACGCAGACGGGTTTCATCCCTACAACTTCGGTCGATTGGTGGAGGGGCACCCTGTCTTCGAAGCCTGTACCCCCAAGGGTGTCATCAAGATGATCGAGTCGACCGGAGTGACAATAGAAAGCAAGCGAGCAGTTGTGGTGGGCCGGAGCAATATTGTCGGCAAGCCATTGGCGTTGATGCTCCTTCAACGAAATGCGACCGTCACGATCTGTCATTCAAAAACCAGAGACCTACCTGCCGTTTGCCGTGAAGCGGAGTTGCTCCTTGTGGCTATCGGAAAGGCGAAGTTTGTGACGGCCGATATGGTGCGTGAAGGTGCGGTTGTCATCGACGTGGGGACAAACAAAACCCCAGAAGGCAAGCTGTGTGGCGACGTTGACTTTGACACAGTCAGCCAAAAGGCCGGCTGGATCAGCCCGGTCCCCGGCGGGGTCGGCCCGATGACCATCGCGATGCTGCTTGCAAATACCGTGGAGTCCGCCAAGAGGGCAGCAGGAATGATATGAGGGGCCAGCCATGAGTCGAGAGCCACAGCGCCTAATCGATGTCCTCAACCGAGGAACGTTTGCAGTCACGGTCGAGTATAACCCCCCCAAGGGCACCAACATCTCGTCCGTTCTCGAAAATGCCAAACAGCTTGTTGGGCGTGTACACGGTGTGAACGTTACCGACAACACTGCCGCCGTGGTCCGCGCCGGCTCACTCCCGGTCTGCCGCCTGCTGTATGAGTTGGGGCATGACCCCGTGATGCAGTTGACCTGTCGTGATCGCAATCGGATCGCCATGCAGTCGGATCTTATGGGCGCGCACATGCTTGGGATTCGAAATATTCTCTGCCTCACAGGCGATTATCCGACGGTCGGTGATCATAAGGAGGCCAAGCCAGTGTATGATTTGGACTCAGTCCAAGTCATGCAACTCGTGCAAGGTTTGAACAAAGGTCATGACATGGCTGGGCACAAGCTGGACGGTTCAACCGCGTTTACGATTGGCGCCGCCGTCACACCGGAAGCTGACCCTCTCGGGCCTATGCTCGCCAAGTTTGAAGTGAAGGTGAAGGCTGGTGCCCAATTCTTCCAGACGCAAGCGGTTTACCATCCGGAGCAGTTCGCGAGCTTCATGAAGGCGGTCCGGCCCTATAAGGTCAAAGTTCTTGCCGGTATCCTTGTGCTGCGCAATCACAAGATGGCGGAGTTCATGAACGGAAATATTCCGGGCATCTCGGTTCCAAGCGAGATGATCGACGAGCTCAAAGCTGCCGGTGAGAAAGCAGAGGACGTCGGCGTCGACATTGCCGTACGGACGATCAAGGCGGTTCGGCCGCACTGCGACGGCGTTCATATCATGGCGATCAAGGCGACGCACCGGTTAGCCGAGATTATCACCAAAGCTGAATTGAACGGATGACGATCCTCGATTTCCAGCAGTTCAAGCAGGACAGGAAGAAACTCGTCGTCGTGACGGCTTATGATGCGCTCTTCGCACGTATTGTGGAACAAGCGGGGATCCGGGTGATTTTGGTAGGGGATTCGCTGGGTATGGTCGTACAGGGAAAACCCAATACGCTTACGGTCACGATGGATGACATGCTGTATCACACTAGGCTGGTCGCCGGCGTGGTGCAGCGAACTCTGGTGATCGCGGATATGCCGTTTCTGTCCTATCAGACCAGCACAGAGGAGGCCCTGCGTAATGCGGGCCGGCTGCTGCAAGCAGGTGCCGCTGCTGTGAAGCTGGAGGGGGGGGCAGTAATTGCAGATCGAATCAGAGCCATGACGAGCATTGGGATTCCTGTCATGGGTCATCTCGGCATGACGCCACAGTCCGTCCATGCACTAGGCGGCTATAAAGTCCAAGGCAAAGCCGACGATCAAGCCTCAAGGTTGCTCCAGGACGCCAAGGCCATTGAAGCTGCCGGAGCTTTTGCCCTTGTATTGGAAGCGATGCCTGCTGAATTGGCTAAAAAGATCACTCACGCTCTTTCCATCTCCACTATCGGGATTGGGGCCGGTCCACATTGTGACGGTCAAGTCCTCGTGATCTATGATCTCCTCGGGCTCTTCGATACCTTCATCCCCAAATTCGTCAAGACCTATGCCAATTTGAAAGCGAATGCTCTTCAGGCATTGAGTCGTTACAAAGAGGAAGTGGAACAGGGAAAATTCCCGAGCGACTCCGAGAGCTACCATTAAAATATTGATACACCCCGTCTAGTCGTCGAGTTCGTTATATTGGACCTGGAAAATTGCTCGGTCTTCTAGACGCACGGCTGTCAACTGCCGCCCCCACACGCAGCCGCTGTCTATCGCTAAAAGACGATCTTCACAGTGAAGCCCCAGCGCGGCCCAATGGCCGCAGACGATGGTGGTGTCGCGACGTTGTCGATGCTCAACCTTGAACCAAGGGAGATAGCCGGTAGGGATCCGCTCAGGCGACCCATTAAAGGAAGATTCCATCTGGCCATCCGGGGAACAGGCTCGGAGTCTGGTGAGAACCTTGATGATGGTTGCGAGTCGAGTGGGACCGGTCAGGTCTGAAGACCATTGAAGATGTTTGCTGGGATACAAGGCACGGAGGATGTCCTGATAAGATGGACCCTGCAAGCCCGCTTCGACTTCGCGGGCCAATCTCTCTGCTTCATCAATGGACCATTGAGGCAGCAAGCCTGCGTGAACAAGAGCGAAAGAACCTTCATGATAAAGGAGCCGTTGTTGGCGTACCCATGCCAGGAGCTCGTCGCAATCCGGTGCGGTCAGGATTTCCTGTAGCGTGTCTTCTGGACGGACCGTGACAATCCCCTCGGCCACGGCAAGAAGGAAAAGGTCATGGTTGCCTAATACGACAACAGCCCGCTCTCGAAGATTCTTGATGTAACGGAGGACATTCAGTGAGTCCGGGCCGCGATTGACGAGATCGCCGACGAACCAGAGACGATCATGGGTCGGGTCGAAGTGGATATGCTTGATAAGGCGTTGCAGAGGCTCGTAGCATCCCTGCACATCGCCGATGGCATACGTCGTCATGCTAACGAGAGTGCTCTGGGATGGAACGCTCCACAAGACATTAATCTGTAGGGAGAGTCACGGGATCTAAGGGTACTTTGCTTCGATCTTGCTACAGAGTCCCCCGCGGGCTGTAAAAGTGCCGGTGACTTTCGCCCATACGGGACGGCAGGCTTTGACAACATCGTGAAGGATTCTATTGACGGCATTTTCGTAGAAGATGCCGAGATTACGGTAGGCGTGGATGTACATTTTGAGCGCTTTCAGCTCAAGGCATTCTTTATCAGGCATGTAGTGCAGCGTGATGGTCCCGAAGTCCGGCAAATTGGTTTTGGGACAAATAGCCGTGTATTCGGGAATCTCGATCGTGATTTCATACCCTTTATATTGATTGGGGAACGTTTCAATATCCGGTAAGGGGTCAGTAATGCCGCTTTTTGCGTGCCGCTCGTTGTAACCCAGGTTTGTTGTTCGCAAGTTCTTGCTTGTTCTCCTACCTTTCACCGCGTACCTCTCACCTTCTACCGCTTTTATACTTGTTTCATCCAATCGGTCTGACCAATCTTTTCGAGTTCTATGTAGAGCGAGACCCACGGGCATTTCATCTCCGGGTAGACTTCACAGAGCCCACCTTTACGGACACCTCCGCAAGGACCATGTGCCATAAATTTGGGGCACTCGGCTTTGAGTGAGCCGTCGGGAATCGGAGGACGCTTATGCACTCCCCCGACATGGGTACCTGTCTCATCTTCACCAGCGATTAGAACTCGCAATAGCATACCACGCAGTGTAAACAGATTGAGACGGATCGGCAATCACTAAACATGAATTGCCAAAAAGATTCAGCTCACGCGTTCTCTGCTGATTGTTTGTGTTGGGGCGAATGGCCCATTCAGCTAGCTAGACCTAGGCCTTCTTCTGGATACCTTGGGCCCTCTTTGAAGTTGCTTTGATTTTCGTCGCGTTATACTATTTTTACGAGTTTGAGAAGTATTTCAGCAAGTGGATCAGGTCAAGGAGGAAGAGAGGAAAGGCCAAGCAAAGATTGACAGTCTTTTTTCGGCTTTGCTAGGATGCCGACGTTCAGTGATCATAGTCTAAGTGGTCTGGTTGTCCAAATCTTCAAGTCCTCAAGTGTTGAGGATGCATGTTGGCGGTGTGAAGAAAATAGAAGCAGCGGCCTGCCGTTGCCAACGATATAAGGGAGGTGCCTGATGAGCCTTGATTATGTCAAGTTTTCCAATGGATTTGAGAAGTTTATGCCAAAGGAATATCGAGACATGGTGGAGCATGGGCCTTTCGGGAAAAAGGTCACTGTTTCTCAAATGGGTAGCTTTAAGGAAGTGTTGGAAGAGCATCCCATGTGTGCCGGCTGCGCCATGACGCTCTTCATTCGGTTGGCCATGATTGCATTTCCCAATCCCGAAGACACGATTACTGTCGGGACGGCTGGTTGCGGTCGTCTGGCCATCTCTCAGGCGGCGATTCCCTTTGTCTACGGCAACTACGGTGACCAAAACGGAGTGGCGAGTGGTCTGTCCCGCGGCCTCCGTCTTCGTTTTGGTGACAAACCAAAAGATGTGGTCGTGATGGCCGGCGACGGTGGGACGGCGGACATCGGTTTCCAGCAGGTACTCCACTCCTGGTTCCGCAAGGAACGATTTACGACCATCATGTTGGACAATGAGGTCTATGGAAATACCGGTGGTCAGGAAAGTGGTATGACCAACCGAGGTGCAGTGCTAAAAATGGCTCCCCTCGGCAAGAAGTTCGAAAAGATGGATATGCTGCAGATGGCCAAGGTCGCAGGTTGTGCGTATGTGGCGACCGTGGTGCCGAATAATCCGCGCCGCGTAGAAAGCGTCATTAAGAAAGCGGTGTTAATCGCGCGCGAAGTCGGGTCGACGTATATTCAGGCCTATACCTCCTGCAATATTGAGTACGCCATTCCGACCGACAAGGTGATGGAAGATGCAAAGACGGTCGAGAATGACCGGTATCAGTTCACTGAGTATGTCAGCGAAGAGGCCAAGCAGTACCTCGCCGAGCGCTATGGCTATAAGGAGTTCCTCCCCAAGCCGGCTGCCGCGATTCCCAACAAGGCCTAAGCGAACGTAAGGAGATTCTACGATGGCAAAACGCTTCAACATTCGAATGGCAGGTGTCGGCGGACAGGGCGTCGTGACCGGGTCGCACATTCTGAGCACGGCCGTCATCAATGCCGGAGGCGAAAGCACGATCGTACCGTTCTATGGGTCTGAGAAACGGATGGCGCCGGTCGAAAGCTATGTCCGTGTATCGGACGAGCCAATTTATGAGATCGGTGAAATCACGTTTCCTCACATCATCATTATTTTTCACCCTCAGGTCATTACCCACGGCAAATCGTACACGATGCCGTTCTACTTCGGTCTGAAGGAGGACGGGATTGCCTTAATTAACAACGATGGGCCGATGAATCTCCATCGAGATCAGGCGCGTGAGCTCCAGGAGCGGCGCGCGAAACTCTATTACTTCCCAGCGACGAAGATCTCATTGGAAGTCGCAGGTATGGACCTCGCCACCAACATGGCGCTGATGGGCTGCATCGGCGCGATTACAGGGCTGACGAGCATGGCGGGCTTAGAGCAGGCTGTAAAAGACCGGTTTCTTGGAAAAGGTTTTGTCGTGTCAGGCGGAACGGCGGCCTTGGACAGTGTTGTTGAACGGAAGTTCAAGAAGAAACAGGAGCTGATCGAGAAGAACGTCGCCGTCATGCGGGCGGGATGGAACTATGCCGTCGACCACGGTTGGGCCGCGCCAGAGGTCAAACGCGAAGAAGAGCCGGTGGTAACGGCCACCGCATAGCCGAGCCACAAAGGAGTTTCCATGTACCTTGTAGCCGATATCAGCGTTGAAATCTGTGCCTCGAAGAGTTGCAAGCTCTGCACGCAGTATTGCCCAGAAGCCAACACGATTCTCTACAGTGAGGAGATGGGCAAAGAGCGAGGGTTCAAGTATGGGTCCGCCTATGTCGCGGTGGACCGTTGTAAAGGATGTGCCCAGTGCGTATGGGTGTGTGACAATATGGCCAAGAACAATGCCATCAAGATGATCATGATCGATCAATTGCCGAAGGCGGCGTTGACGGACAATATTACGTACGGAGAGAAGAGCACTACAGCGGTTTTGATGAGTCCGGTTGTTGGGTAAGGAAAGGGAACCAGGCGTGGCAATCACACAAGATACCAGAGAGCGAATCATTGTACCGGGTCCGGCGGGATTTCATCCGCCGTCTGCGGCTCAGTTAGGCGTAGCGCTGCCTGATCCGGGACAAGGGTTGTATTACGGCCTTCTTGAGCCAAACGAAGAAATTGTGATCGAAGAGATGGCTCGCAAGATGCTGACGAGCCCGAATGCGACCATCTTCCCAGGGCCATTGCTGCTCTGGGCTTGGAACGATCATGCAGTGGAAAAGGCGAAAGCCACGCTCGAGATTGCGGCCCAGATACCTGAAGTGATGATCATTCCGATGCCGGATTATCGGCCGAAGTATCCCAAAATCGATCCTGAGGAAGTGATCAATCCTAACCATCCGAATCTGACGATCTGGGGTAACAAAATCGAGGCCTGTATTTTCATCGGTGTACACTGCCATTATGCGAATCTCACGCTCAAGATGATCCGGGCGGGGACCAATTGCTGCACCATGGCGATCTGTGCGGAGCAGGGCCATGAAGACGCGATGCTGACGATCCGAGACTCCGATACGCTGAAGATCAAGCGCGTCGCACAGATTTTCAAGCGTGTCCGTGAGGAGCTGGGAATCAAGCTGCCGGAGAACGGCGAAAATGTCCGCTTTACCGGGACACAGTCGAAGGTGCATGGCGGCAAGACCCACACGAATCCGATGGCCTTTGCTCCGACTCCTGGTGGGACGGGCAGTGCGGCGATGTTCGGTCATTCTGCCGAACACATGAAGCGAGAAGGATGAGGCCGGGCGGCAACGCTCGAACTAGCCAAGAGGTGCAATTATGAGCGAGACTGAAGTTAAGACTAATCCACAAGGCGATCCGATCACCAGTGCAGCGCCGCCGCAAAGTGCGTCTAAAAAAGATCCGCATGGCGAAGCGAAAAGACAACGAGTAGTGACGCCTGAGTATATGTTCCACGAGGCGCCGCGGACAAAAGAATTCATCACCGGCAGCGAGGCTGCAAAAGAAGCGATTCGTCGTTCCAACGTAGATTTGGCCATTGCCTATCCAATCACCCCGCAGAGCGAAACCATGCAGCTCGTCGGTGTGCTCTATGGCGAAGGCTATGTGAAAGAGTATTATCGCGGTGAAGAAGAAGTCGGTGTGATGGCGGCTATCGCCGGAGGCTCACGTGCGGGTGTCCGTTGCTACACCGCCACGGCCGGTCCCGGTACGCTGCGAGGCCTCGAAGGTATCGCGTCCTGGCCGGGCCACCGTCTTCCGGTTGTGGCTATGTTTACGTGCCGTGTCGTCAATGCCCCGCTGGCCATTCAACCGGACAACATCGAAGTGGCCTATCTCCTCAATTGCGGCATGATCGTCTTCCACGCCGAGAATCAACAGGACATGTTCGACTTTACGATGGCAGGTTTCACGATCAGCGAAAAGAATGATGTGACGTTGCCCGTCGGCGTCTGCTGCGACGGCTTTTTCGTCACCCATGCCCGTGGGTATGTGCGCATGCAGGATCGTGGTATCAAGCTGCCGCCCCGTGAAGCCTGGCGCGGAGCCGTTCCCGTGCTTGACGCAGAAAATCCTCCTGCTCGTCTCTCCCGCGACGCGCCGGTACAAAAGTCGAACTTTATGGCCTACAACATTCACGCCGTCTGGCAACAAGAAGTTTGGGCGGCCGTTGAACGTTCGCGCAAATACATCGATCGGTATTTGGGCGGATTGCTCACTGCAGAAAATGTCGATGATGCCGAAGTGATCATCATTGCGTCAGGGAGTGCTGCCGCGCAGTCGCGCGAGGCGGTTCGACTCTGTAAAGAAAAGGGTATGAAGGTCGGATTGATCAAAGTCCGTTCCCTCCGCCCGTTCCCGACGAAGGAACTCCGTCAGTTGTGCGGCAAGGCCAAGCTGATCGTGGTCCCAGAATTCAACTACGTCGGCTGGCTGGCCAAGGAAGTGGCGACTGCCATCTACGGCTTCTCCAAGGCAAAAATCATCGGCGGTCCGCGCGTGTACGGCGGTCAATCGATGCCGGTGGAGTTGATCGTGGACGAAGTCGAATCCGGCGTGAGCGGCAAGAAATCTACCAACGTCGCGATGTCGCAGATCATGGGCGGCGTCGTCAATCCTGACGAAGTCGCTCACTTCATGCGTAGCATCTAATCAGTAGCAAGAGGTAGAAAAGCGAAAGCCCATTGGACCAGCATCCAATGGGCTTTCCTCTTTCTGTGCCATCAGCTGTCAGCCGAAAGCTATTTGCTGACTGCTATCCCTGAATTTCGTCCTCGATCATCTCCTCGCTGTTCGGCATCCCATAGGCCACGTACTTCGCATAGGACAGATAGATTGCCGCACTATCAGTCATGGCCTTTGACCCGGCGGTCAGTCGGACAACCTTGTCGGAGCCGGGTGGTTCCACGTTCTGTAACATCGTGACGTGGTCGTGCAACAGCCTGATATAGCGTTCCACGGCCGATTCAACCTCTTTGTAGGCCTTCAGGATTTCATCCGTCATAGTTGTCCTCCGTAATAGATCGAGCATACACTAGCGATATGCGAAGCCACAACGTCACCATCTCCTCCCTTTTGTTAACCGAGATTGAGAATTTGGCCAAAAAGGAAGGGATTTCACGAGAGCGTCTCTCGCAATCGGTTCTTGAACTCTCAAGGCTCTTCACGAAAGGGCGAAATGCGCTGAGCGGTTCCTACATCGAATCTCCAGCCTTTGCCGCCGCCTACCTCAACTATTTCTTGCCGGTGAACCTATCAAAGATCCAAGTGCTGCTCCATGAGATGCCCGTCGAACAGGCTCACGACACATTCTCAGTGCTGGATCTTGGGTGCGGGCCTGGGACTGGGGCACTTGCGGTTCTCGACTGGTGGTCTCAGCGCCATAGTGATTCTGCACTCTCTGTTGTGGCCGTGGATCGCTCGCCGACAGCCCTGCATCAAGCCGAGCACCTCTGGAGGCAATATTGCCGAACAGCCGAGATGACGGGTACGAGTCTTCGGACTTGCGAAGCAAGTCTGGAACGGGATGCGTGGTTGAAAGACGTCGGACCGAGGGCCCCCTTCGACCTGATCATCCTCGCTAACTGCTTAAACGAGCTCCATGCCGATGCGACAGATCCGATCGAGGGGCGAACTCGCTTGGTGACGGCGATGTTAGCCCTGCTCGCTCCGCACGGCACGATGATGATCGTGGAACCGGCCTTACGAGAAACCTCCCGAGCGCTGCACCAGGTGCGTGACCGATTGCTCCAAGAGAAGCGCTGCACCATATATAGTCCCTGCCTCCATGAGAACAACTGTCCAGCATTAACCAAGCCTGACGATTGGTGCCACGAAGAGCGGCCCTGGGAGCCGCCGGCAATCATCCAGGAGATTGATGAAGCAGTGGGGTTCATCAAAGACGCGCTGAAGTTTTCGTATCTGCTGCTTCGAAGGGATGGCAAGACCATCGTCGATCGACGGCCGGATGTCTATCGAATGGTGAGCGAGCTGCGGGAACTGAAAGGCGAGAAACGGGTATGGCTCTGCAATGAGCAAGGTCGGCAAGAAGTTGGCCGGCAGGATCGCCTGGCCTCGCCTCAAAACGCGGCTTTTGATGAGTGGTATCGCG
Source organism: Nitrospira sp. (assembly GCA_030444405.1). Taxonomy (GTDB): domain Bacteria; phylum Nitrospirota; class Nitrospiria; order Nitrospirales; family Nitrospiraceae; genus Nitrospira_D. Next base: position 27,570 of record JARFPM010000007.1, on the reverse strand, counting down.
GGGCGATCGTACAAATCGAAAAAATTGTTCACAAAGAACAAAGGGGAAAGGTGTCGGCGTTGGGACGGATTGAACAAGATGTTGCCGTACAAATCATTCGTTCAGTGTGAAGAGGTTCGGCTGTGCATCCGTACCGCCTGACTGCTAAAAGGGGTAGAGATGGAGCCGAAGCAGCCGAGGATGGGCGGCCCTCGGTATTCAGATAGGCGGTTGACCATATGTCACGCAGTAGTTTACACTTTTGTGCGTGGTCAAGACGTTTGCGGATCGACACACCGCAGAGTTGTACGAGGCAGGTAGGGCGAAACGATTTCCTGCTGAGATTTGGGCTGTGGCGCTGAGGAGGCTGCAATATCTCGATTCAGCTTCAAGTATTGATGATTTGAAGGTTCCTCCGGGCAATCGATTGCATAAGCTGAAGGATGATCGTGAGGGCCAGTATTCGATCTCTGTCAATATGAAGTGGCGGATCTGCTTTCGGTTCGTTGACGGTGATGCATACGATGTCGAACTAACGGATTATCATTGAGACGAGGTTTGGCATGAGTATTCCCAACAAGGGTTCGCGAAAGGTTCGTCCGACTCATCCAGGTGAGATGTTGCGCCAAGATTTCCTGCCCGACTATAAGCTCACCGTATCAGGATTCGCCAAGGCTATTGGGGTGTCGCGTCAGACTGTGAATGAAGTGCTCCGGGAACGACGGGCTGTGAGCCCTGAAATGGCGCTGCGGCTCTCACGCTTATTCGGCAACAGCCCTGAATTTTGGTTGAACGCCCAGCGAGCGGTTGATCTGTGGGAGGCAGCGAAACAAGCTAAGGGCAGAATCAATCGCATATCCCCACTTACCGCTGCGTGATTGTCTCGCAAGAGAAACGAAAACGGGATTTGAATCCATAAGTTGGATCAGTCAGTTTCAGCTTTCCTACTTCAGATGCCGGGTGGGGGTCCCGCCGCTCCGGCGCACGAATTCCCCACCTGCAATCACCTGCAAGAGGGAGAAGGTCTTTTATGGCGATCCATCGAAGAGACAAGGCGAAGCGCAAGAGCGCATGCATCTGTTTCTCCGGCAATTGGCTCAGAAAATTGGGCACACTCCGAGTGAACAAGACTACAAAAAACACTACAGTTCAATCGAGGGAGCACCAACACCAAGTCAACTGCGTCATGAGTTTGGTACTTGGACAGCCGCTGTGAAAGGTGCAGGGCTCACACCGTTACCGACGGCCCCACCACGGAATGACATTCCAAATGAAAGCCTCATCGCAGACTTTGTAGGAGTCGCTGCGTTCCGAAGGAGGTTGGCGCTGTCCGACGATGGCTTTGCGAAGCAGAAAGCCAGCTAGTTGCGCTGGCCAGCAGCGCGAGGCTTACTGCGGTCGAGCCGAAGCGTGTGAGCAGGGCAGAACCGGTCTGCGATGGTCAATTGGCTTGAACGAATAGTCGATAGAAAGCCGATCGCGTAAAGCTAGAAAGCTCAGTCCGCTTCCGGCTCTGAGCTGCCGTGCTGGTGAGAGACCTTGTCTTCCTCGAACAACTCGGCCATTTCTTCGGCGATTACATCACCATCATCCTGAATGGCGATGAGGGGGATTTCTTTTCTCACCTTGGGTTTTTCTTCCGGCGAGGGCTGGTCGGGCTGTTTTGGTGTTTCACTCATAGGATCAGTATACACCAGCAGAGCCTAGGCCTGCAGATTTATTCAAAGGCTTCCAGTGACGATTTCTCCGGGAACTGCCGCTTACAGCCCTTGCAGGTGACGAAGTAGATCGCTTCTCGGACGGACAATGTGGCCCGGAAGTCGAGATCAACCCCGCGATGGCTGCACGTCGTGCAGGAAATCTCCTTTAATCGCAGAGGCACATCGGGCTGCGTCCGCAGGTAGAATTCCATATCGGTATAGACTGGAAACGTGTAGTAGCACTTCTTACAGATGCCCCGCCAGTCACCGTCGGTTCCCATGAACCGTTCATCGATGGCGAAGCTGGACTGTTTGCAAACGGCGCATTGGACCGTGTTCAGGCGCCGTTCTACTTCCTGCTGAGTGATGGTGACCATGTTGACGAAAGTATAACGGGCGGGGAAATGGAATCGCAACCACCACAAAGGAGCCATGAGAAACTTGACGCCCATTAGAGTCGCGCTATACTGACATCGCCATGCATCTAATTACAGACAAGCTGTTGGTGGGGAGCATTGAGGATGCGCAGGGGCCTCCTGAGGTCATCGGTACACTCCTACTCGTGGCAGAAGAATTTTCTATCACACCGCCTGCCTGGCTAGACTATCATCGGATTCCTTTTCGGGAGTTTGCCAAGGCCGATCCCATGAAGCTGATGGAAGCGGTTCAATGGCTTGAGTCTCGTGCCCCAACAGGTCGGACGTTGGTCTGTTGTCGAGCAGGCATGGGTCGCTCCGTTTCAGTGGCCATGGCCTATCTGTGTTGCATTGAAGGCCGGACCTATGATGAGGTTTTGAAGTTGGTGATGGCTCGACGGCCTGGTGCCATGCCGCTGCCGAATCTTCAAGTCGCCATTGAACAGGTCCGCCAACTTCGGCGTGCCGGTAGTTCCATCGTCTCTGGTTTGTAGCCCCTTCTCTGCCCTCCAATGCCGTCTTGCCTTTCCGCAGTCCTCGTGGCGTAATGCGTCCCTTCTCCCTCTCTTAACCTGGTCGAGATATGCCGGAGCTTCCGGAAGCAGAAGTCGTCGCCCGACAGATCCGTGCTCGTCTCCTCGGAGCACAATTGACCGACGTGTGGGTCGGACGTTCGGATATCGTGCGGGAGGGATTCGCGACCTTGCCTTGGTATCCCGGCGCCAGTCTGCAGTCTGTTGAGCGCCTCGGCAAGAGTGTCGCCCTTGGATTGGTGAAAGATAAGGTGTGTTGCTATATCGTGGCCGAGCTCGGGATGACCGGACTCCTCCTGTTCCAGTCCGCGCGGATGAAACATCCACAGCATGTCCATGCGAAGATATTGTTTGAAGGCGCTCGTGAGCCGGAATTACGGTACTGGAATCCTCGTCGGTTCGGGCGTCTGTCGCTGTTGGATAGAGCGGGACTTGATCGATATATCGCCCGCCGCTTTGGACTCGATCCGCTCTCCGCGTCGCAGCAGGACTTTGTGAGACTGTTGCAAGAGCGACGTGGCCGACTGAAATCTCTCTTGATGCACCAACAAGTCATCGCCGGGGTCGGGAATATCTACGCGAATGAGATTCTCTTTCGAGCCGGTTTGCACCCACATGTTCAGGTCAGCAGACTTTTGGTGGGCAGGGTTGAAAAACTCTACCAGATCATGTGTGAGGTCCTCCATGAGGCGATTGCCTGCGGTGGATCGAGCGTCCGAGATTTTGTTGCCCCCGATGGAACAGAAGGACAATACAAGCGGCGGCATCTGGTCTATGGAAAAGCGGGGCAGCCTTGTCCCAATCAATGTGGCGGGATCATTCGACGTTTTCAGGGGGAGCGGAGCGCATATTTTTGCCTAAGATGCCAGTCTCTTCGCTCTGCAAAGTAATAGCCAGACACGAGAAATCGTTCATATTTTGAACCCTTAGTGAGAACTAGGTTGAGAAATTCCACGCTAGGCCTTTTGATCCGCTTCATTTTAGTCCCTCTGGTATCTTGAGTCATCCCGTTGATTTCCGCTACAATCCGGCTCCCTGCTCCCTGATCGACAGCGTTGCATACGAAGGAGAACTCTCATGGCAAAGGTTTTGGAAGGTCCCGGGATGGGACTGATGAAGAAGTGGGGTATCCACGTTCCACATTATGTGGTTGTCACCTCTGCGGACGAACTCTCCAAGCTTGGTCAAGTCAACGAGTGGATGAAGCAGACTAAATTGGTTGCCAAAGCGCATGAGGCGCTGGGTTCCCGGTTCAAACTTGGTCTTGTGAAGGTCGGTCTCGATCTGAGTGGTGCCGTTGCCGCGACGAAAGAAATGATCGGTCGCCAGGTCGGCAGCATTACCGTCTCTCAAGTCATTGTCTCCGAAATGATTTCCCACAAGGAAGAGTACTATTGTGCGGTGAAGTCGACTCGCGAAGGTAGCGAGATCCTGGTGGCCAATTGTGGCGGCATCGAAGTGGAATCGAACTGGGACCGGGTGAAGCGCCTGTGTTTGGACGTCGGGCAGCAGCCGACGCCGGAAGGCTTGGAAAAGTTGGCGAAGGAGGCGGGTTTCACCGGCGGTCTGACGAAGAAGATGGCCGGCTTCGCCGGAAAGATGTTCACCTGCTTCGATAACGAGGATGCGCAATATCTCGAAGTCAATCCCGTTGTGACGCGCGAGAGCGATGGCGAGCTGGTGGCTCTTGACGCAGTGACCTTATTGGACGGCGATGCCAAGTTCCGTCATCCTGACTGGAACTTCCAGTTTGCTGCGGAATTCGGCCGTGCCTATAGCAAAGATGAAATGGAAGTGATGGCGGTCGACAGCAAGATCAAAGGATCCGTCAAATTCATTGAAATTCCGGGCGGCGATACGGCGATGCTTCCGGCAGGCGGCGGCGCGAGTGTCTACTACTCCGATGCAGTCGTGGCGCGAGGTGGTAAGTTGGCGAACTATGCCGAGTACTCCGGCGATCCCCCAGACTGGGCCGTCGAGGCGTTGACGGAAAAGGTCTGCTCCTTGCCCGGGATCAAGAACATCATCGTCGGGGGGGCGATCGCGAATTTTACGGACGTCAAGAAGACCTTCGGCGGGATTATCAACGGTTTCCGCAAGGCGAAGGGCGATGGAAAACTGAAAGGCGTCAAGATTTGGGTGCGCCGCGGCGGGCCGCGTGAAAAAGAGGGGCTCGATGCGATGCGCGCGCTGAAGGACGAGGGTTTCGACATCAACGTCTTCGATCGCAACACCCCGCTGACGGACATCGTCGACAAAGCGCTGCAAAAGTAAAGAGCAACAAGCTATCAGCCATCAGCTGTCGGCTGAATGCTGACCGCTGAAAGCTTCACTGTTGGAGGGTTTTCGATGAGTATTCTGGCAAATAAAGATACCCGCGTTGTGATTCAGGGAGGCGCCGCCGGTGTCAACGCAGCTCGCCGTATGGCGGAGTTCTGCTACCTAATCAAGCGTCCGCTCAACGTCGAAGCGTTTGTGTATCCGCCTGACGCCGGAAAGTCCAACGAAGTTCCTTACGGCAGCGGCCTCATCGCCATCCCGGTCTATAAGACCATCGCAGAAGCGACGAAGCATCATCCAACCATCAATACGAGTCTGGTCTATATCGGCGCGGACCGTGCGATGAAGGGTGGGATGGAAGCGTTGGACGATCCGCACATTAAGGTAGTCTCCATGATCACTGAGGGTGTGCCGGAGAAGGATGCAAAGCTGCTCGGTGCCCATGCGCGTAAGCTCGGCAAGGTGTTCAATGGCCCGTCCTCGATCGGCATCATCTCCGCCGGTGCTTGCCGGTTGGGTGTGATCGGCGGCGCGTTCGACAATCTCGTCCTTTCGAAACTCTATCGAGAGGGCTCGTTCGGCGTCATTACCAAGTCAGGCGGTCTCTCAAACGAGATCATCTGGATTTGTTCGCAGTTCGCGGACGGCATTACGACGGCGATTGGTATCGGTGGCGATGCCTATCCGGGCACTGACTACGTAAGTTATCTTGAAATGTTCGAGAACGATCCGCAGACCAAGGCGGTCGTCATCGTCGGTGAAATGGGCGGCGATCTCGAAGAGCGGGCTGCCGAGTGGTACGCTGCAAAGAAGCGCCGGGTGAAGCTCATCGGCGTCGTCTCTGGATTCTGCCAGGAAAGCTTGCCAAAGGGCATGAAGTTCGGCCATGCCGGCGCTAAGGAAGGCATGAAGGGCGAAGGTTCGGCCCGGTCGAAATCCGACGCGCTCAAGAAATCCGGTGCCTTGGTGCCTGCAACATTCGGAGCGCTTGGCCCGGCGATCAAGGAGACCTATCAGGAGTTGCTCAAGTCTGGCCAGGTGAAGGAGCCCGTCGAGCCGGCTGTGCTGCCGCGGCTGCCGAAGTCCGTCGAGGAAGCGATGAAGGCCGACGAAGTTATGGTCGCGCCGCTAATACGTACAACGATCAGCGACGATCGGGGCGACGAACCCTGTTACGACGGGTACCCTGCGTCAGAACTGATCAATAAAGGCTACGAAATTCCCCACGTTATCGGTCTTTTGTGGGATAAGCGATTGATCTCGAAGCAGGAAGCCGAAATCATTAAGCGCATCATGATGCTGTCTGCCGACCATGGCCCCTGTGTCAGCGGTGCCTACGCGACGATTCTCGCGGCCTGTGCCGGCATCGGCTTGTCGCAAGCGGTAGCCGCCGGGTTGATCATGATCGGACCCCGTTTCGGTGGCGCCGTCACGGACGCGGGCCGCTGGTTCAAGTATGCGGTCGACAACAAGATGAATGTGGATGAGTTCCTGGCCTACATGAAGAAGAATGTGGGCCCTGTGCCGGGCATCGGTCACCGCGTGAAGAGCTTACGCAACCCAGATAAACGCGTGAAGGAACTCGTGGGCTACGTGAAAAGTCTCCATATCAAGACGCCCTGTCTCGATTTCGCCTTACAGGTGGAGCAGGTAACGGCGGCGAAGAAGGACAATCTGATTCTGAACGTGGACGGCACGATGGCGGCCGTGCTCGTCGACTTGGGCTTCCCGGTCGACAGTTTGAACGGCTTCTTTATCCTATCGCGCACGATCGGATTGATCGGCCACTGGGTCGATCAGAAACGTCAGGACAGCCGATTGATCCGGCTGTTCGATTACTTGGTGAACTACGCGGCACCCAAGAGGCGGGAAGTCCCGCCGTTAAAATAGATTTCGCGAGGTGCCACCGCTCAAGTAGTGCTGAGTCACGAGTGCTGAGTTCTAAGTTGCGAGCCTTGTCTCAGCACCCAGCACTCAAAACCTTGAAGGAGTGACTGTTATGTCAATGGATCTTGCCAAGAAACTCTATGCCAAGATGCCGGGCGTCTTCGACAAGGCCCGGAAGAAATTCGGCCGAGGCCTCACGTTGGCCGAGAAGATTCTGGTCTCGCATGCCGACAACTTCGATACGCAGAACTGGGAGCGCGGCAAGGCCATGTTGGCCTTGCGGCCGGACCGGGTCGCCATGCAGGACGCGACCGCACAGATGGCCGTCCTGCAGTTCATGCAGGCGAACAAGAAGAAGGCGGCGGTGCCGAGCACGATCCACTGCGACCACTTGATCCGTGCCGAAATGGGTTCACAGAAGGATCTGATGCGCGCCTTAGATGAGAACAAGGAAGTCTATAACTTCCTCGCGTCCGCCGCAAAGAAGTACGGGATCGGCTTCTGGAAGCCGGGAGCCGGGATCATTCATCAAGTGGTGCTTGAAAACTATGCGTTCCCTGGCTGCTTGATCATTGGCACCGATTCCCATACACCAAACGGTGGTGGGTTGGGCGGATTGGCGATTGGTGTCGGCGGAGCTGATGCCGGTGAAGTGATGGCTGGTCTGCCGTGGGAAGTGCTCCATCCGAAACTCATCGGCGTGAAATTGACCGGTAAATTGAGCGGCTGGGCCTCGCCGAAGGACGTCATTCTCTATCTCTGCGGTCTGCTCACGGTGAAGGGCGGGACGAACAAGATCGTCGAGTACTTCGGTCCAGGGGCCGAGACGATCAGCGCCACAGGGAAGGGCACGATCTGTAATATGGGGGCCGAACTGGGCGCGACAACATCCGTCTTTCCGTTCGACCAGAAAATGGTTGCCTATATGAACATCACGGATCGGGCGGATCTTTCGAGTTTGGCGAGTGCGCAAAGAGACTTGCTTGTCGCCGATTCTGAAGTCTATCAGTCGCCGGAGAAATACTATGATCAGATCGTGGAAGTTGATCTCTCGAAGCTCGAGCCGCATGTGGTCGGACCGCATACACCGGATTTGGCCAGGCCGATCTCGAAGTTGAAGGCGGAAGCGCAGGAGAAGGGCTATCCGGTCGAGCTGAAGGCGGCGCTCATCGGCAGCTGTACGAACTCATCGTATGAAGATATCAGCCGGTCAGCGCACATCGCGCAACAGGCGCTGAAGGCCGGTTTGAAGGCGAAGGCCTCGTTTCTGGTCTCGCCGGGCTCCGAGCGTATTTATCACACAATGAAGCGTGATGGGTTCTTAGACACGTTCGAGCAGCTAGGTGGGACGGTGCTGTCGAATTCCTGCGGGCCCTGCATCGGACAGTGGAAGCGCGCAGATGGTGTGAAGGGCAAGGCGGACTCGATCGTCAGTTCCTTCAACCGAAACTTCCCGGGTCGCAACGACGGGATCAATGAAACACTGTCGTTCCTCGCCAGTCCGGAAGTCGTGACGGCCTATGCCATCACCGGTGATCTCGGATTTGATCCGGTCAATCAGACGGTGAAGGGCGCCGACGGCAAGGAGTTCAAGCTGCAGCCGCCGGTGGGCGAAGAATTGCCGGCGAAGGGGTTTGCCAAGGGCGAAGAGGGGTATGTTGAACCTGCTGCAGACGGTTCGAGCTTGACCGTCGATATTCCACCGACCAGCGAGCGGTTGCAGTTGTTGCAGCCGTTTCCTAAGTGGGACGGGAAGGATTTCGAAAAGCTCCCGCTCTTGATCAAGACCAAGGGGAAGACCACGACCGATCATATTTCGCCGGCCGGTCCCTGGCTCAAGTTCCGTGGTCACCTCGACAAGATCAGCGACAACATGTTCCTCGGTGCGAACAACGCGTTTTCGTCCGAGCCGGGCAAGGGCGCCAACGTGCTGACCGGCGAGGCAAATCTCACGATCGCGCAGATCGCTCGTGCCTATAAGGCGAAGGGCATCGGGTCGATCGTCGTCGGCGACGAGAACTATGGTGAAGGGAGCAGCCGCGAACATGCGGCCATGTCGCCACGGTTCTTGAATGTACGTGCGGTGATCACGAAGAGCTTCGCGCGCATCCATGAAACCAATCTCAAGAAGCAGGGCATACTGCCGCTGACGTTCGCCGATGCGAAGGACTACGACAAGATCGAGATGAACGATCGGTTGAGTGTGCTCGATTTGAACAATCTGGCTCCAGGCAAACCAGTCACGGTGGTCGTCCATAAAGCGAGTGGTGATGTAAAGGTCCAAGCCAATCACAGCATGACAGCACAACAAATCACCTGGTTTAAGGCCGGTTCGGCGTTGAACGCACTGAACTAGATCAGATACTTAAGAAGGGGAAAGCCATGGCAAAAGCGGATAAAATAATTTACACCAAGACTGATGAAGCGCCGATGTTGGCGACCTATTCCTTCCTGCCGATCATCAATGCCTTCTCGAAGGCGGCAGGCGTCACGGTTGAACTGCGTGATATTTCATTAGCTGGCCGTGTGATTGCCGTATTCCCGGAATATCTGACCCCGGCGCAAAAGCAGCACGATGCTTTGGCGGAGCTGGGCGAGATGGCCAAGACGCCGGAAGCCAACATCATCAAGTTGCCCAACATCAGTGCGTCGATTCCGCAGTTGGTGGCGACGATCAAGGAATTGCAGAACCAGGGCTACAAGCTGCCGGACTATCCGGAAAATCCGAAGGACGACAAGGAAAAAGACATCAAGACCCGTTACGACAAAGTCAAAGGGAGTGCGGTCAACCCAGTGTTGCGCGAAGGCAACTCTGACCGCCGTGCGCCGCTCTCGGTGAAGGCCTATGCCCGCAAGCACCCGCATAAGATGGGAGCGTGGTCCTCTGATTCCAAGACACACGTCGTCCATATGAAAGGTGGAGATTTCTTCTCGAACGAGAGGTCGCTCACGATTCCCGCCGCGACCACGGCGAAGATCGAATTTGTCGGTGCGGATGGCAAGGTCACTGTTCTGAAAGAGAAGATTGCCTTGCAGGCCGGTGAAGTGCTGGACGCGACCTTCATGAGCGTCAGGGCTTTGCGGACGTTCCTCGAAGAGCAGATCGAGGATGCGAAGGCCAAGGGCATCCTATTCTCGCTCCACATGAAGGCCACCATGATGAAGGTCTCCGACCCGAAGATCTTCGGTCATGGCGTGACGGTCTATTACAAGGATGTATTCGAGAAGCACGGCGAAACGTTCAAGAAGCTCGGCGTCGATCCGGACAACGGACTCGGCGACGTCTATGCCAAGATCAAGTCCTTGCCGGATGAACAACGCAAGGCGATCGAAGCCGACATCCAGGCGGTTTACCAGAAGCGGCCGCCGATGGCGATGGTGAACAGCGACAAGGGGATCACCAATCTCCATGTACCGAGCGATATCATCATCGACGCCTCCATGCCGCCGGTGATCCGCGATTCCGGCAAGATGTGGAACCCGCAAGGCCAATTGCAGGACGTGAAGTGCGTGATCCCCGACGCGAGCTATGCGCCTGTGTATCACGAGGTTGTTGAGTTCTGTAAGAAGAACGGAGCTTTCGATCCCCGCACGATGGGCACGATTCCAAATGTCGGCTTGATGGCTCAGGCAGCCGAAGAGTACGGTTCGCACGACAAGACCTTCAAAGCACCCAGCAACGGGACCATCCGAATCGTAGACGCATCGGGAAAGACATTGCACGAGCACAAGGTAGAAGAGGGAGACATTTGGCGTGCGTGTCAGGTGAAGGATGCGCCGATTCAAGATTGGGTCAAGCTCGCCGTGACTCGGGCCAGGGCGACCGGCGCCCCCGCGGTCTTTTGGTTGAACAAGGATCGCGCACACGATGCGGAGCTGATCAAGAAAGTGAATGCGTATTTGCCGAAGCACGACACGACAGGTCTCGATATCCGTATCATGTCGCCGGCGGATGCCTGCCGCTTCTCAATCGAACGAATGAAAGAAGGCAAGGACACGATCTCCGTCACCGGTAACGTGCTCCGCGATTACTTGACGGATCTCTTCCCGATTCTCGAAATCGGGACCAGTGCCAAGATGCTCTCGATCGTCCCGTTGCTGAACGGCGGGGGCCTCTTCGAGACCGGCGCGGGAGGATCGGCGCCGAAGCACGTGCAGCAGTTCCAGGAGGAGGGCTATCTGCGGTGGGATTCACTTGGTGAATTCCTCGCGCTGGCGGCCTCGCTGGAGCATCTCGCGAAAGTTGGAAACAATCCGGTCGCCAAGATTCTGGCCGACACGCTGGATCAGGCCAACGCGAAGTTCCTCGAGAGCAACAAATCGCCCGCCCGCAAGGTCGGCGAAATCGACAACCGTGGGAGCCACTTCTACCTCGCGCTCTATTGGGCGCAGGCCTTGGCCGCGCAGACGGCAGATAAGCGGATCGCTGAGCGATTCGCCAAGATCGCGAAAGATCTGAGCGACAACGAAAAGAAGATCGAAGGCGAGCTGCTGGCCGCGCAGGGTAAGCCGCAGGATGTCGGCGGCTACTATCACCCGGACGATGCCAAGGCTGCGAAGGCCATGCGTCCAAGCGCGACCTTGAACTCGATCATTGACGCGATCGCCTAAATTCGATTGCCTGTGAGGCGTGAGAGGCTATCGCTCCTTACGCCTCACGTGTTAAGAAGGAACCTATGGCCCAAGACGATGCCAATGTGATCGATCAGCCCGAGGTGATGAAGCCTCGGATGGTCACGATTGAGATCGCCGGTAAGAAAGTCGAAGTACCGGAAGGGATCACGGTCGTCAAGGCGATGTGGTATGCGGGGATCGACGTCGTTCGCGGCGTGGGGTGCCTCGGCGGCTTCTGCGGTGCCTGTGCCACCTACTACCGTACGAAGGACGATCCGAAAGTCCGAACCTGTCTGGCTTGTCAGATGGCGGTGCAAGACGGGATGTCGTTTACGATGATGCCGCCGTTTCCTGCCCGCAAGGCGACCTACGAAATCCAGAAGCTCAAGGATCCCAAGCAGGATCTCTTCAATCTCTATCCCGAGGCGCCGCTTTGTCGGAATTGTAATGCCTGCACGGAGGCCTGTCCGCAGAAGATCGACGTGCGTGAAGGAGTCTGGAAAGCCGTGTTCGGGGACTTCAAGAGCGTCTCCGAGATGTTCATGGACTGCGTCATGTGCGGCATGTGCACGCCCGTCTGTATTGCCGACATCGCGCCCAATCTTGTGGCCCTCTACGTCAGTCGGGCACAGGGCGCGCATTTTTCCGAAAAACCAGTAGGCCTCGATACGCGCATCAAGGAAATTCAAGATGGTCGGTTCAACGACGAATGGAACAAGATTCTGAAGATGAATGAGAAGGAGCTGGCCGAGCACTGTGCGACGGTAAAGTAACGACGGTTTCGAGGCACCTGAGATGGACATCCACGCACTTCAACAAATCGTGCATAAAACTCGGGATGCCCGCCGCAAGCAGACCATCCCCAAGTTTTCTCCCGCAGACCGCGACCAGTTGATTCACAAGTATCACCCTGACTTTCGTGCCAGCGCCTATAGACCGATAAAGTTCGGACCTAACGAAGGCGACAAGACGGTCGTCGAGCTGGCCACGTTGCTCGAAGGCGACAGCTCCATTCAGGATAATGCCGACCTCACGCCACACTACACCTGCGATGTCCTGGTCGTTGGCGGCGGGGGAGCCGGCTGTGCGGCGGCGTTGCATGCGCACGGGGCCGGCGCCAAGACGATCCTGGCGACGAAGTTGCGCCTCGGCGATTCCAACAGCGTGATGGCGCAGGGCGGTATGCAGATTTCTGTCGCGCCGGAAGATTCGCCGGTGACGCATTTTATTGACACGCTCAAGGGCGGCCATATGCAGAACGACCATACCTTATTAAAGGTCATGGTCGAAGATGGGCCGTCGATTGCGAAGTGGCTTTTGGAGTTGGGGGTGCTGTTCGACCGTCAGGCCGACGGAAACCTTCATGTGAAGAAGGGCGGCGGTAGTTCCAAACCGCGCCTGTTGACATGCTCCGATTATACCGGCCTCGAAATCATGCGCGTCCTCAAGGACGAGGTCATCAATCAAAAGATTCAATTGCTCGAGTTTGCGGCCGCCGTTGAATTGCTCAGCGACGACGAAGGGAACTGTACCGGCGCGATTTTCAAAGATCTCGATAATCAGCGGCACGTGGTGGTGGCCGCCAAATCCGTCATTCTGGCGACCGGGGGCATCGGCCGGCTGCACATTCAGGGATTCCCGACGAGCAATCACTATGGTGCGACCGGCGACGGGCTCTGCCTGGCCTATCGCATGGGCGCCAAGCTGGACCATATTGATACCTTCCAGTATCACCCGTCCGGGGCGGTGTATCCCGAGCAATTGATCGGTGCCTTGGTGACGGAAGGTATTCGTTCAGAAGGCGGCCATCTCGTGAATGCCAAGGGTGAACGCTTCGTGAACGAACTTGATACCCGCGATGTTGTCTCGTCCTCGATCATCCGGGAGTGCGAGGAAGGGCGTGGGATCCGCACGATGTCAGGTCGTGTCGGTGTCTGGCTGGATACGCCGCTGTTGGATGCGGAACACGGGCCTGGCACGGTGGAAAAACATTTCCCCGCGATGATGATGCAATTCGAGCGGTTCGGAATCGATATCAGCAAGGATCCTGTCTTGATCTATCCGACGCTGCATTATCAGAACGGCGGGGTGAAGATCGATACGAACTCGGAAACGAACGTGAAGAACCTCTTCGTTGCAGGCGAGGCTTCCGGTGGGCTGCATGGACGCAATCGCCTGATGGGCAATTCGCTGCTCGATCTCATGGTCTTCGGCAAGCGGTCCGGTTTGACCGCTGCCGGCCGTGCGAAGTCGATGATGCAGGGTAAGCTCACGGTGAAGCATGTGCAGAGATTCCGCGCGGAAGCGAAGAAACACGGGAACCCAAGCGGAGTCATTTCCCCAATGATTCTACCGGCGTACACAAGGAAAGTGGGGTGAGGACGGCGGCGGGAGCATTTCTCGTGCTCGCTCACCGCACACGCGAGGCTCAATTAGATTGTCAGATTTTGGTCGGTGTCCGGTGAATGCGTGCAGTGAGAAACGCTCCCGCCGCCGTCCTCAGGAATGAAGAGGTAGAGAATGAACGTGCATGAGTTTCAAGCGAAGTCGTTGTTTGCTCAATTCGGTGTGCCGGTGCCTCGCGGGAAGGAGATTACGTCTCCAGAAGCGGCGACCGCTTGGGCCAACGAGCTGAATACGCCGGTCTTCGTCGTCAAGGCCCAGATCCATGCTGGCGGACGAGGCAAGGCAGGCGGCGTCAAGATCACCAAGGATAAGACTGCTGTGGCCGGACTGGCCAAAGAGTTGATCGGCAAGACTCTCGTGACGCATCAGACCGGTCCGAAAGGGCGTCAGGTTCACCGTCTCCTCATGGAGGAGGGCGCGAACATTGCCAAGGAGCTGTATCTCTCAATCCTTGTGGATCGGGATACAGGGTGGCCGACCTTCATCGCCAGCACCGAGGGTGGGATGGAAATCGAGGAGGTCGCGGCCCACACGCCGGAGAAGATCATCAAAGAAGCGATTGATCCGGCCGTCGGATTTCAGGGGCACAACGGGCGCAACGTGGCGTTCGCGCTTGGGTTACAACACATTGAGCCGGTGGTCATCAACCCCTTTGTGAAGATGTTGGGGAATCTGTATCGCTTGTTTATGGAGAAGGACGCAGCGTTGGTGGAGATCAACCCGTTGATCATCACGAAAGAAAAGAACTTGATTGCACTGGACGGCAAGGTGTCGTTCGATGACAACGGTCTCTTCAAGCACGAGGACGTGCAGAAGATGCGGGATCTGAATGAAGAAGAACCGTTGGAAATCGAAGCGACCGCCAACAACCTGAACTACGTAAAGCTGGACGGCAACATCGGTTGCATGGTGAACGGCGCGGGTCTCGCCATGGCAACGATGGACGTCATCAAGCTGGCTGGCAGCGAGCCGGCGAACTTTCTGGATGTGGGTGGCGGTGCGACGAAAGAGACGGTGGCGGCGGGGTTTCGCATTCTGCTGAAGGACCCGAACGTCAAGGGCATCTTTATCAATATCTTCGGCGGCATCGTGCGCTGCGAGCGGATTGCACACGGGGTGATCGAGGCGGCGAAGGAAGTGAAGATCACGGTGCCGTTGGTCGTGCGTCTACAAGGGACCAACGCGGAAGAAGGGCGGAAGTTGCTCGCGGAGTCGGGTTTGAAGCTGGAAGTGGCGAACGATTTGTGGGAAGCGGCGCAGAAAATTGTAAAGCTGACGGGGAAAGCGGCATAGAGTTCGGTGAGTCACGGGGCCAAGTCCCTTTGCTCGCGCAACGCGCACGCAAGATCCATAGTGATCGCATTAATACAGAGGGCGGTGCTCGTTGCATGCGCGCAGTAGGGACCTGGCCCAGCGCCTCACATGAATGACGAGCAGCTTTCCCCGAAGGGTGGGAAGATAAGAAAGAAACGAGGTTTATCGTGAGCATTCTCGTTAATAAAAATACGCGGGTAGTAGTGCAGGGAATCACCGGCAAGGAAGGCTCGTTCCATGCCACGCAGTGTAAAGCCTATGGGACGAAAGTCGTGGCCGGGGTGACGCCGGGCAAAGCCGGGCAGGAAGTCGAGGGTATTCCCGTATTCAACACGGTGGTTGATGCGGTGAAGAAGACTGAGTGCGATACCTCGCTCATCTTCGTCCCACCGCCTTTCTGTGCTGACGCGATTCTCGAAGCGGCAGATGCCGGTGTGAGGCTGATCATCTGTATCACTGAGGGGATTCCCGTCAATGACATGGTGAAGGTGAAGCGTGCGCTGCGCGGTCGGGATGTTCGACTGGTCGGACCCAACTGTCCCGGGGTCATCACGGTGGACGAAGCGAAAATCGGCATCATGCCGGGCTTTATCCATAAGAAGGGTGTTGTTGGAGTTGTCTCCCGCAGCGGCACCTTGACCTATGAAGCCGTGCACCAACTCTCGACCTTAGGATTGGGAGAAACGACGTGCGTCGGTATCGGCGGTGATCCGGTGAACGGTACTGGATTCGTGGACGTGTTGCCGCTCTTTGAAAAAGACCCGGAGACCCAGGCGATCGTCATGATCGGCGAGATCGGCGGCGACGCCGAGGAAAAAGCGGCCGAGTTCATCAAGAAGAACGTGAAGAAACCGGTGATCAGCTTCATCGCCGGTATCACAGCCCCCCCAGGCCGCCGCATGGGCCATGCCGGTGCGATTATCTCCGGCGGAAAGGGTACTGCAGCTGAAAAGATGAAGGCACTGGAAGCGGCCGGTGTCATGGTCGTGAAGAATCCAGCTGAGATCGGCGATGCGGTGAAGAAGGCGTTAGGACGGTAGTATTCCAAGGTCCCTTCTTCTGTCGGCAGCCTCCTCCGATACAACTTCGTGAGTACCATTTCTCCGGTGTGTTTTTCTGTTTCAATCTGTGATGTAGAAATGATAATCGCCTTATCTTTCAATGAGTTGTCGATAGCTTGACGGAGTGACACTGGGGTGGGTTGTGATGATTGCTGTCCGACTCTGAAAAAATAGTCTATCATCCCTTTGCCATCGTCATGATGAGATATTTGATTTAACGATAAATCTAATCCGTTTTATCTATTATTAAAAATCAACGCAGGATTGTTACTGTTGGCGCCGTCAGCCGCCACGATGCTGAAAAGAGCATTTCCCCATGATCGCTCTGGTCGTGGCCAGTTGGGCTCTCATGCCAAGAACCGCAATAAAGGAACCAGGGATAGATTCGAGCGCCATGAAGGCGTGGTCATCCCGTATTGCTTCACTGACCATCGAAGAAATACAGACTCGCGCTGAGCTGACCCATTCTCTGCTCCGAGCAAATGGAGGTGAACGGATTCAGGCGGCGAAGATCGCTAAGGCGCCCGATGCGTGGGAACCGACTCTCAAGACAGAGACAGAAGGCGAGCGCTGTCGACGTTTCAACCTGACCAACCGTAGACTTCGCGACCACAACTCGTCGAATAGAATGTTTTCTTTACCTTGGGAGGGTGATGAATGAAAACCAGAATTTCGGCGATCATTTGCCTTCTTTGTGTCTTTGGCTACTCCGATCTTACACGGGCGGAAGATCCGTATAGCCAACGGGTCGCCGATCCCTATGCGATATCCCCTGATCCCCCGACCATGTCCTCCGGTACGATCGAGCCCTATCTTTCTTTTATGGCGGGTGTTGCAATGCCGTTCGATCAGGACGCCACGTTTCGCAACGGAGATGTCATCAATGTCGACTATGCGATGAAACAGTCGATCGGTGGCAACGCAGGGATCTGGTTTCCAACCAGAAACAAGTTGGCGGGATTCGATCTCGGTTTTGAAATCGCCGCCTTTGTTTGGTATCCGGACGTGAACTGCTGTATACCAAATTTTAATATTGATCCCAGCACGGGTGAGGGCACCACGACTGAAATGCAAGGCATCTACATCGGCGGCAATTGGCTGATTCGAAAACCAATGGGGATTTCCGAGGCCTATCCCAACGGGCGGTGGCATCCGTACGTCGGGGTCGGCGTGGGCGCGCAGCAGATGTCGTATAGGCCAGGTGGATTCCGGGGGGCTGGTTTTGAGAACGCCATCACCGACCAGCGGACTACGTCTGTCGCGTTTCAGGCACTGGGAGGGTTCAAGGTCCATCTGTTCAAGTACCTGGGTGCGTTTGCTGAGGCAAAGTATACCCAGGCCCATTACAACGACCTGGGAACGGATCGGTTCGGGCTGTCCACGCCTGGCGGACAAGATCTAACTATAGATAATTATTCATCCACGATCAGAACAATCTTTGTGCATGCGGGCTTGTCGCTTCACTTTGACATAAAACCGTAGATTCGAACCGGAGCCACACAGGTTTTTATCGCAGTGCACCGTACTGTTCAGCCAGGGTTGGCCTGGCTGAACACCCACCCCGAGAGTAATTCCTCCCTCTCCATCCAATACATCGCGGTTGTCTCACTCATGCTATAGGGATTGTAGTCGGTAGGGCCAGACGGTTAACCGAGGTCCTCGATCAACGTTCGTCCTGTAGCAGCTTGCCGAGGTAGTGGCAGGTGCCCACTACCTCCTATGCTCTCTCAATGGATTCTAGCCTTTAGCGTATCGCAGCAGAGCGTACCTGTCTGGTGTCAACTAGATCTGAGGGGTTCGATTGACGTTCAGACCAATGTCGGCAAGCAGTTCACGTCTAGGGCCGGCGCTTGAGACAGGACTCGGTCCAGTCGGTGTCGAGTGAGCGTCGGCACACGAATGAACTCAACGCCAAAGGCATTGTCACGAACCCAGCGGATTTTTCCCAACTCGATGAACAGAGAGGACGTTGGATCGGGTAAGACGACGCTCAGTTTAATATAGCTTCCCGTGAGGACTGTTCGCCCACAGGTTACTGAACAGCCCGAAAGGGAAAGGTCCGAAACCATCCCTTCTCCCACAAATGGGGCGCCTCCAAATATCACAGGGTATGCCACAGGAAGCCGAGAATGGATTCGCCAGTTCACTGCCATGTCAGCCATCGGTATGCCCTCCGTAGGCCCGCAGTGTATCCGGGTGGCCGGCAGCGCACTATTCCTCGGAGGGGGGCCTATGACATACGATAGAGGTCGTTGAGCGTTCGTGTATTGAGGGTTGTCGCAGATTCGGAGCAATCCATGACTGTGCTGGCATTAAGGCTTGTTGGGCCTTTCCGTTGCAGAGGAAGGAGGGGCTGTCGACGGGCGTTCGAGTTGTTCAAGCACATCTTGCTTCAGTTTCGTCGGCTCCTCGATTCGGCTCTCACGATCCAAGGTATGGATATCTTTAGCCTTTCTGGCATTCAGTTCGACCATGTCCGCACGGTCCCGGACTAAATGCGGCGTGAGGAAGACGAGAAGATTGAGTTTCTCGACTACACGACTCTGAGATTTGAACAGCCAGCCGATCCACGGTATGTCTCCCAGCCATGGAAGCTTCTTCTCATTCAGGATGATATTGTCACGCACTAATCCTCCTATCACGAGCGTCTGTTCATCCTGGGCAATCGTCGTTGTTTCCATGGATCGTTTGGTCGTCGTGGGGCCGACCGGGACCGAGGAGGTGCCGGTACCGATCGTTTGAGCCACATTTTCTGCGATGGCCGTGATCTCTTGCTTGATTTCAAGGCGAATTAGCTCATCTTCGAGTACCTGTGGCGTCAACTCTAACGTCACACCTACGTCTTTCCGCTCGATTGTCACAAGGGTCCCGCCCGTGATGCCCTGGGCTTGCCCGGTTGGAAAAGGCCGATTCTCACCGACGACGATCTTGGCTTTCTGATTGTCCGCGGCCAGCACTTGCGGAGTGGAGAGGATGTTGGTATCGGTCAGATTCATCAGAAGATTGAGGAAGGCGCGGATATTAACTGTGTTCAATACACTGAGCCCACCGCCTGTGGCCGCGCCTGACGCGATGCCGGCGATGATCGCCGCAACGTTTGCGATTTCCTCCGGTGCCCGGTTGAGTCCAACGACTCCCCGAACGGTATCGTTCCCTGCTGCTGCGAGCACCTGCGTGGGATCGGTGCCGATTTGTCTCAACCGGTCGACTTGCACTTCGAGAATGACGCCTTCCACGAATACCTGCTTGCGCTTGATGTCCAGGTCAGTGATGACCGACTGAAGCCATCTGTATGCGGTTTTCGTGGAACTGATGATGATGGAATTCGTCGCCTTATCGGCGAAGACCTGGACCGGTGCTTCGAATTCTGTGAGGGGTCTGATTGGTGGCCTGGTGCCCGGGGTCATTTGTGCGACAGTTTGTGAGCGTGCAACCAGGTTCGTTAAGACGGCAGCGAGATCCGTAGCATTGGCGTTTTTGAGCTTATACACGAATACACCGCGTTCAGGCGGTAGGTCTCCCATCGGAACGACCTGATATAGGTTCCCCCCTTTGGGAACGACCGCCAATCGAGCGGCTTCCAATGCCGCGACGAACATGTTGTAAGCCTGCTCTGACGAGACCTTGGTGGGAGAAAACACTGAAATCTTCCCGCCCTGCTTTTTTACGGTTTCATCCAAGACGAAGTTCTTCCCAGTCAGTTCGCTGATAAAGCGGACAAAGACGGGAACATCCACATCGTTGAATTCCAGCCCAACCTTCGCTGGGTGGCCTCCTGTGCCCTGCGAGAATAGAGGAGGAGGGAAGGCCAAGGAGAGAAGCAGTAACAAAGCCAGGCAGGCCTCAAATCCCCTGGTCATTCTCCATGGACGATAAATTATTGGAAGAGCTTGCACGATGGACTATTAATTCCGTGGCATCAGTTGAAGTTGGCACGTGAGTCTGACCGTATCATAGGCGTATCGAAGGGTACAACCAGGATGAAGTTTTTTGAAAGGGAGCCTAAGCTCGGATGCAGAGAGGCTATCTGCCGCTTGATCCTTCCGGTAGGTGGGAGCCAGTTCTTTGCACGTAGTTAATTAGTTTCACAAAAAGACCGATAGAGAGAGGCTACGTGCGTGAGTCAAGCAACCAATGGACCCTCGGAACATACAAAGTAAAGTTACCGTATTCGCCCAGCAACTGCTCCATGAGGCCAATGGTGACTCCGTACGAGCCTTAGGCCTTCTGGTCCTTGCTCTTGATGGGGGAGAGATCCTCTCACCAGAACATTCCTGGCGCCTCCTCGTTGACGTGCGCCGCGTTCTGATGCCGGACAGCATTGAGGAAGTCCAGAAACCCATTCAGCATCTTGTCGGCAAGGCCTCATGGGAGGGGATGCAGCATTGCCTCCGTTGCGGTAAGGCTTTGACCGTGACAAGGAATGGTCATGAGCGAGGGGACCCACTTCTTTCCGGGTATGTGTTTGAAATTGGGCCTCGAATGACCTCCGAGCCTTGCGATGACTATCGAGCCTGTACCTAGAAACGCATCTACGGGAGG
Source organism: Nitrospira sp. (assembly GCA_030444405.1). GTDB lineage: Bacteria > Nitrospirota > Nitrospiria > Nitrospirales > Nitrospiraceae > Nitrospira_D. The sequence goes on along the minus strand of JARFPM010000007.1, from coordinate 6,838 downwards.
ACGACCATCTTGTACTTTCAAACAAACTGAACAGTGATGGTCCCGGTGTTGACAGTCAAAGCGGAACGTTCATCGCTACGTTTTCCGAAAAAACTGATTGATCTGCTGCACTCGTCACATATCCGATCTTGTGTCCTCTCCCACCGACCAAGCTGGGAGGGCCAAGGTTTGTCCAAAATTGGATAGACGATAGAAATACGATGAACGCTCTGGATCTTAGTCCTTAATTTTCAATGCCTTGATGGGATGAGCCGTTAGGAGAGGGAGGCATCTAGATTGCAGGCCCATCAAGGTTTCACCCGTATGTCAATGACCGACTTCAAGGGAGTCGGAGAGAGTGGACTGGGCCGCTAGTATAGGCTTCCAAGCTATAGGATCTGCTAAGGTTGTAGCGTGCGCGCGAATAAAAAACCCCCTCTAAAATCCGATAAAACCCAGACCATCCGTGGCCACAAGCGTGGTGTGGTTGGCTACAGCAGGAAGACCGCTCTTCTTGAGGAAGCCATCACCCAAATGAATGCAGGGAAGTATGGGCGTTCGTCTGCCGCGCTGAAGGAATTACTGGGACTTGATCCGAACAACATGGAGGCGCGGAGGCTTTTCGCAACCCTCCACCTTCGTCTGGGGAGCTTGATTCCAGCGAGGGAAGCCTTTGACTCACTCATCAGCGAAGCGTTTCAGCGCCAAGACTATTGGCTCGCAGAATCCTTACTTCGCGAGTACTTAGCCGCCGGTCCGCGATGTGTTCCATTCCTGGAAAAACTTGGGGCGCTCTATCAAGAAAAAGGAGATGCCCTTGAGGCCGTCGCCGAGTACGGCAAGGCGATCGATATTCTGATCGAAGACCCCGACCCAGATAATCCACACCATGCTTCTCAGCTCTACGCAAGGATACGGGAACTTGCTCCGGCGAGCCCAGTGGCTTTTCGGTTGGCTTCCTTCTTTGATGCCCAAACCGGTGAGTTGCTGGCTCGTCAGTCCAGTGATTCCGAAGAATCGACTGTGGCCCCATCAGTCGACGTGCCTGAGGGAGGTCAGGGTATCCAGGCCGGTCCTGAACCGATGGATGGGGTGATGCCATGGGAGGTTCGAGATTCTGAGGCGGCGGTGTTGGATGCCCACAAACTAGCCAATGTCTCCGATTCATCCGGCTCTCTTATCCCTTCGGCAAACACAGAACTTCCTGCGCATCAAGGGCTGACTTTCGATGGACAGTTCGTGCCCTCTGATCCACCTTTACGAGAGCAGACAGCGAGCAGCGCGAGCGATGTGCGAGCGGATGCACCGGAAGAAACTCACACCAATGAATTTGGGACGGCTCCCTCTGAAGCTCAGATCGATGATTTTCCCGGACAGGCTACCCTTGGAGGCTCCCATCCATTTGCTCCCCCATCAGCGCCCGCTGCTGAGAGTTCAGCGACACAACCTGGGCCGGATCCAGCTGTGTCAACCGGTGGTCCTGTCACAGCCCAGGAACAAGACAGGTTATCGACCGAGGCTGAACCGGAGGCACGCCATGTTGTAAGTGGCCCATCAACGGGATTCGCACCCACGGAGCCTGCCGATGCTGCGGAGCAGCCAATTAGCCTGGCACCGTCAATCGAAGATGCCGGTGTAATCCCCTCATTCCAGATTGCAGAGATATCAGCACCCACATCCCTGGGAACAGAACCGTCGATTGATGGAAGCACAGAGGCCGAGGATAGACAACCCCCCCTACACAAACCTGTCGAGACCGATTCGACGGAGGTGGTTGCAGACCCGGTTCCAGGAATGCGTGTTCCATCGAGTCCGGAGCCAGTGTCGGGCGGTGAGATTTCAGAACCGTGGAAGCAACCCGGCTTCTCATGGGAATCCGTGTTTAATCGCGCATGGAAGTTCGGAAATGATCATTCTGAAAATGCCTCTCCGTCGGAATCAACTCAGACGAAGGTCGAAGAAGCACCAACTTCAGCCTCAGCAGCTTCACCTCTCCAGGAACAGGTGTTAGAGAACCAAGCGGTTGAAATTCCGGAGCGTGAAGAATGGTCGACGGTTGAAGACAAAGCCGCTTCCGGATCTCACAGTTCGCAGATGCCATGGGATCAAGTTCAGGAGTCGGCCATTTCGATTCTCCCGCCGCAGGTCGATCCTCCGATGACAGAGAGCCCGAAGCTGGCGGTAGATCCATCGTCTGGTCCAGCTGAACCGGAATTTCCCCCAACAGTGAGTGAAAGCCAGGTTCAACCTCCGTCTTCACCGGATATTTCTACTGAAGAAACGGATTCATTCTCGATTGTGCAAACTCCACAGATCCCAGTCTCGCCACAGCCGGAGATTTCTGCTGCTGACTTGGGAGAAACCACTTTCCGGACAGAAAAAGCCTCCGTTTCGGCAGAGCCTGAACCGGAGTTTCGGGTGGTGAGCGCTCTGAGGATGGATGAGCCGCCTCCGTTGGAAGCTCCTACGGCAGCACTAGTGTCACCGATTTCCGAGAATAGACCGGTCGCAGACGATGTGGCCGCTCCCTTGGATGTTCCGCCCAGGAGTGCTGACTCCGTCGTCAGTAGGGACAATGATCGCGAGTTCGCTGTCGCTCAGATCGCCGTTCAGGAGCCTCCCGTCACCCTCTCACAACCTACCGGCGAGACCCAGAGCGAGGAAACCGGTGAGGTTTCACCTTCTCCCCTGCTACTCAAGCAACAGAAAAATTGGGAACTGCCGCCTGAAACAGGGACAACTTCACAACTCGTTGAAGAGACGACCGAGGTGCAGACCGAGGAACGGCAACCGCAGGCGATGGCGTTTGTTGAGACACGAACTTCTACTCCTGAACCGGTTTCTGAGCCGGCACCCGAACAAGCGGAATGGGGCAAAGCAGGAGAATCCATTCGATTTATAGAGCAACTTCAAGCCTCGCCCATTGCCCACGTGTCCCCGTCGATTTCAGAACGGCAGGAAGTCACCCGGTCTACGTCAGTGGCTGCCGCTGCAGTTGATGTGCTCTTTGAGTCGTCCCGAAATGTCAGATCGACTGAGACACGAGAATCTGTCGCGGAGTCAAAGCCCAGCCGAAAATCCAGCCCTATGCTGAGTCGAATCCGCATTGCGATTGCCGGCTTTGTCGGCTCCTGCTTTTCGACCACCCGGGCTATTGTCGTGACGTGTGTGAGTCTGGTGATGCTCTCGGGGATTCTCATCGCATTAGGGATCGGTGCCATCGGACTGGCCTGGATCATCATGGAAGAGTCGCCATCTCCGGCATTTCAAGCCTTCACGACCACTCCTCAACGCACATTGTCGGATTTCAAGAAGAACGGCTACTTTCTCCTCCTCGGGATTGACGCCTCGGTCGGTCAGGATCCGATACAGGCAGGGTATGATCGGAAGCCTGAAACCAACGATGGCAATTCGGCGGCGGCATGTTTTGGTGGTTCCGGATCAAGGACGATAGAAGGATCGAATGCCTCAGCCAATGTCATGCGTGGCTGGGTTCGGAGCTCAGATCCTGTAGGTGAGTTCAAGTCCCATCAGGAGACCATCAAGGGCTGGGGCAACCAGCATCAACCGGCGCTCAATCGGTATGGCCAATGGCAAAAGCTTCCCTTTGAAGACTGGGGTTATGGCCAACCTGTCGGGCCGCCCTGTACCGCGATGGTCTTCGCCCACCAACTCCATGTGGCGGATGGATTCCTGCAAGGTGCCGATCTCGGCGTCGACCGACTTGAAGCGGACATGGAAGTGTGGCGCATCGTACTGGGTCAGGCCAGGACCCTTGCCATGAAAATGCTGGCGCTGCAGGCGATCAATGACGACATTGCAATCGCCTCAGGGTTACTCGTACGCGCTGACTTTGATGGGAAAACCCTGGGGCGGATCACGAAGTTCCTTCGGCCGCTTGACCAAACGGAACTCTCGCTGCGCTGGCCCATGCAAAGCGAACTGGTCTCGGCCTCGAAGAGATACGAGGCCCAGCTGAAAGCAGCGAGAGCCGAAGAACAGCCGGTGTACACCATGGTGGTATCGGCTCTTCCTTTACCGATGCAACGCCGTCTCAACGACTATGCGGACTATTACGACGCGTCGTACAAAGCTGCGGGCGAAGGGCGATATAGTTCGTTGCCGAAGTGGAGAAACTATATCCACTTTCCGGCATCCGGCGTGATGGACTATTTCACTAATCCTATCGAGAATATCGTCGGTCTTGAACCGCTTGCTCCATGGGACCTCTACAACGGATTCGTGGTCGACACGGATGCCCACCTCCGGCTTGCCAGCTTACAAGCCTGGCTCAGGCGTGGTCCCGCAGACGGAGATCTCCTCACACGAATTGCGAAGGCAGGGCAAAATTTCTATGACCCCTATACAGGGTTGCCACTATTGGTGAACCTGAAAAAAAGTGTGCTCTACAGTGTTGGACATGACGGTAAAGATCAAGATGCCGATCCTCAGTCGGATGTAGTGGTAGAGATTCCTGCCTCACAAGCGTCTGCCGCTCAAGTGAAACCCTCAGCCGCTTCATCCAAGTCCAAGTAAGCCTTCTCCCATTAGTCCCAGGCGGCACTGACGTCGCGTGCTTGACAGCGCTTCCAGTATTCCACACAATCAGCGGGCTTTGTATAGATGAAGGGGCGTCATGGGGCATTCACCAAGAGTACTTTTCGGCGGCCTTTCCGTAAAGAAAGGCGCGACGTTGCCAACTCCTATTCCGACGCAAATCGTATCCAACGAGGAGTTTGTACCGATTTGCCAAACGACCGAGCAGGCTCGCGTCGAGCGAGTAACGAGAGAGTTGGTGGAAAAGGCGGCAGCTCAGAGTGGATTGACACGTCGAGACTTCTTGAAGAGCACCGGGGGTATGGCGGCAGCGCTGCTGGCCATGAACACCGTATTCGGCCGCTTTTTCAATATCGGGGAAATTGAGCTGTTCGAAACAGCGGCGTTTGCCGAGCAGCAGAGGGCGCCGTATTTTATCTTCGACGTGCAAACCCACTACGTCAGTTCCGGCTATGACGCGTCCGATGCCGAAGCCAATCGTAAGGGTGCCGTTTCCAAACAGGCTCTGCTGGCGTTGAGGCAGCACATTCGCGAGGCGGGGCTCAACCCGAAACTGGCCGGTGATCGAGGTACCCTTGATGACCTGTCATGGAAGAATTTTGTGAAAGAAGTGTTTTTTGATAGCGAGACAACCGTCGGCTTGATCAGTACACCGCCTGGGCCCTATCCGCAAGAAGCCGTCGTCCCGCCGAAGGAGATGGCTCACATTCGTGATGAGATCAATCGGTTGGCTGGTTCGCAACGGATGCTGGCTCACGGTCTGGCGACACCACAGCTGGGTGCGGCGGATTTGGACTTCATGGCGATGCAGGCCGAAACCCTCAAGGTCGATGCGTGGAAATGCTACACCGGTTCCTGTCCGAAGGGGTTCGACCGAGGCTGGAGGATGGATGATGAGCGCATCGCCTATCCGATGTTGGAACAGGCACGAAAGCTCAACGTGAAGCGGATATGTGTTCACAAGGGGCTGCCGCTTGGGCCCGTGCCCGACTACAACCATCCGAGAGATCTGATCAAGGCGGCCAAGGACTTCCCAGATCTCACCTTTTTGGTGTATCACTCCGGACTCCGCGGCGTGGCATCGATCGATCAGGTATTTGCCAAGACGGGTGAAATCCCGTGGGCGACCGAGTTCTGCCGGATGAAAGAGGCGGAGCCGAGTATCTCCAATATCTATATGGAGCTGGGTTCTACCTTCGCGCAATTGGTGACGACCTATCCGTTGATCTGTGCGCATCTGCTGGGGCAAATTATCCGCTCCTTCGGCGTTGATCACGTACTGTGGGGAACAGACTCCATCTGGTATGGAACGCCGCAATGGCAGATCGAGGCGTTTCGGCGATTCGAGATGCCCGAGGAATTGATCGAGAAGCATCAGTATCAGCCTCTAACCAGGCGGGCGAAGGAACAGGTTTTTGGATTCAACTCGGCCAGAGTGTTTGGGGTCGATGCCGAGGCCAAACGGCGCGAGGTTCCGAATGACGCCCTCGGTCGACTCAGAATGAGCTATCTGGGAGAAGGACCTGAGCCAAGCCGAAGAGTGTACGGATGGGTGGCAGGATGAGCGGGCGGAGCGGGTCGTGTCTTCTGCTCGCGCACCGCGCACGCATGAAGGGCATTATCCCGTCGCCAAGAGCAAATGGAATTGGCTCCGGGTGGACCAAGTTCTGTTTGGTGCTCGGTGCATGCGCGCAACGAGACATCGACCGGTTCCGCCCATGGATGGGTGGGGGGAAAGAAAGAGGAGAGGGAAGATGAAAAGCGAGATCTTGTATCCCGGTGCGTTTCCGATGGTGCGTGTTGAGTTGGCAGAGGGAGAGCATATCAAGGCTGAGTCAGGCGCGATGGTGGCCTGCTCGCCGACCATCGACATTGAGAGCAAAATGGAGGGTGGATTTCTAGGAGCGCTGTCACGAAAGTTTCTCACAGGAGAGAAGTTTTTCTTCCAGACGTTGCGCGCCAGTCGCGGGGCGGGGGAGGTGTTGCTTGCGCCGACCGTGCCGGGCGAGATTGTCGTGCTTGAGCTCGATGGTGTCAGCGAGTATATGGTGCAGAAGGATGGATTTCTGGCCGGCGCCGATGGGGTGACGATCGATAGTCAGATGCAGAGTATGAGCCGTGGATTGCTGGGCGGGGAAGGGTTCTTCATCCTAAGAGTGAGCGGGAAGGGGATGCTCCTCCTGAACAGCTTCGGCGCCGTTCACAAGATCGAGTTGAAACCGGCTCAGGAATATATCGTGGACAATAGCCATCTGGTGGCATGGTCCACTACCACCACGTACAACATCGAAAAAGCCACCTC
>JARFPM010000167.1 GCA_030444405.1 Nitrospira sp. | reverse complement strand
TGTCGTCATGACAATGGGAGCGCCGGGCTGGCTGTTTACCTGGGTTGGCCCGATCGGCATGGGGTGGTTGCTATTCAGAGTGACCGGTATTCCACGGGCGGAAGAGCAAGCCCTTTCAAGCCGGGGAGAGGAGTATAAAGCCTACCAGGTGACGACCAACGCGTTCTTCCCGTGGTATCCGCGACAGAAACCGGAGACGTCCGTTAAGTCATGATGCCGTCAGGCCGGCGGTTGTCTAGCGCCAATGCATCTCTTCCGTGATTTCTACGGTAAGGTCGGCCGCTTTGAATTGTTCGACGAAGTCCGTCAAGCAAGCGCGGCTCGCTTCATCCATCCGGGTGATTTCCCATCCCGAGTCGCGACCTTCAGACCATCTCACAACAACGTTGTGAAGGTGTGACCGCGCGACGTGCGTCTATTTCCTGCTGTCCAGATCGGCTAGCCGTGCCCGAGCGATCTCGGCCACTTTGGTGGATGGGTAAAGATTCACCAGTTCTTGGTAGAGCTGCTTGGCATGAGGGAGATTGCCTTGGTTTTCTTCGAAGGCGGCAGTTTCAAACAGCTCCTTAGCCTTGCTGCTATCGGAGCAGCCGAGCAGCATCAAACAAAAGGCACAGAGTACGAGTCGTGCGGTTATCATAGTGATCCTTTCCTGGCGTCTCTCCGCCGTGACATCTTCGTGTTCGCGTCAGTAGATCCTGATCCGAGAGCATCGACGCCGTAGCGTGGGGCAGAGATCCCTTCGCTTCGACATTGTGGGCAGCGGCTTGGTCGCGTTAATCTTGTGCGGTCGCGGAACATAAATCCACAATCCCAGCAGACGGACGGTTCAAGGATAAACCGTCGTGAGCGATCCCGAGCCAATGTTTTTACCACATGAGCCATGTGCTCCTCCACCTGCCGTTCCGGAATACCCAGCATCCGAGCCAGTTGATCGGTTGTCATCCGAGAGTCGGTCAGGAGATCGATGATGCGCTGACGGAGAGTCCGTTCGGGAGGGATCATGGCAATATGGTAAGCACTCAACTGCGGAAAAGCCAGATCATCTCAGCCTGCTCCTTCGGAAATCATCTGAAGTTTTATGCCCTTAAAGGTTGCACCTCTGCTTCCATTCTGTCAGAATCCATCCCCGCGTCGATTGTCATATCAGGATTAACCCAGTGGGCCGGATCCATCGTTCGTATACTGAACAATCTTATTCCGGCCCATCGTGCTATAGACGAGGAGGTTTGCGGCAATGAAATTCCTCGCAGTCCATCCCGGTCCGCTCATGTACACCAAGATCTACCTGCGTCTGGAGCCGCTCGGTCTCGAGATGGTGGCGCAGGCGTGCCGCCAAGCCGGGCATGAGGTTCGCCTGATCGATCTGCAGGCGGATACCTGGAAAGATTACGAGGCGCTCATTAGTAGCTGGAAGCCTGACGCCGTCGCCTTCGGCTGCAACTACCTGGCGAATGTTCCAGAGATCGTGGATTTGGCGAAGCTGACCAAGAAGGAACTTCCGAACTCGTTCGTCTTTGTCGGGGGGCATAGCGCCTCGTTTGTGGCCAAGGAGTTTTTGGAACACGGCAACGGCGCCATCGATTGCGTGCTGAAGGGTGAAGGGGAGGTCGCGGCCCCTAAGTTGCTGGAAGCCGTGGAGCAGGACCGCAAGGCGATTACCAAGGTTCCTGGTGTCGTCACCCTCGACGGCGAAGGACCTCCAGCACAATTTATCGAGAATCTGGACGATGTGCGGCCCGCGCGCGATCTGCTTCGAAATCGGCACAAATACTTCATCGGTGTGCTCGACCCCTGTGCATCGGTCGAGTTTGCGCGAGGTTGTCCATGGGACTGTTCCTTCTGCAGCGCCTGGACGTTTTATGGCCGCAGCTATCGCATGGTCAGCACGGAGAAAGCTGTTGAGGAGTTAGAACAGGTTCAAGAACCGGGCATCTTTCTGGTCGACGACGTCGCCTTCATCCAAGGCAAACAGGGCATGGAGATCGGCGAAGCGGTGGCACGCCGCGGAATCAAGAAACAGTACTATATGGAGACGCGCGGCGATGTCCTGCTGCGCAACAAGGAGGTGTTCCAATTCTGGAAGACGCTCGGCCTGCAGTACATGTTCTTGGGCGTCGAGGCCATCGATGCAGAAGGCCTCGTCGCCATCAATCTCATCGCTGATCCGGATTGGGACCGGCAACGGTTCGAGGTCATCCGCCAGTGGTGCTTGGAAATCCCGGAGATCGTCAATATCAGCGTCAATACTCCATACCCCGGCACCGAGAGTTGGCTCACGGAATCCCGCAAGCTCCACACACGGGACTACCGCCTCTTCGATATTCAGCATGCCGTGATGCCGACCAAGATGCCGCTCCCGGAGTTTTATGCGGAACTGGTCAAGACACAACAGGTCCTCAATAAGAAACATCTCGGCTGGGCTGCGCTCAAGGGTACGGCCAAGATTGCGGCCGGGCACTTAATGCGAGGGCAAACCAACTTCATCAAGATGCTCTGGAAGTTCAACAGCGTCTACAATCCTGAGTTGCAGTTGGCGGATCACCGCCGGCCCGTAGTCTACGAAATGGCGCCACCACCGGAGAGGAAGGACAAGATTGACGCGAAACAACTGTTCATCCTGCCCCCGAAAGGCCGCCACAGCCGGGCGATCGATGATGCGACCGAGACGTTCGTCGATGAGACTCGCATGGGGACGGTGGTCTGATCTCGGCTGAGGGTAGGTAAATAGGGTCCGAGGGTAAAGCGACCGCTGCGGTTAATGATTAAGTAGTTACTCGCTGACCGGGGTCTTGTAGTATCGGCTTCTAGCCAAAACCCATCCTTGGAACCTCTCCTGATCATGCATCCCATCGCGGGCGCTTCGAAGCGTCTTGGTTGCCTCACGCCGTATGGGAAGCCATATGGCAGCCAGCCAGAAAATCCAGCAGAGGGGGGAATGGTCGGCCACGTGCGACAAAAAAGTTTAGACATTCCCGAAGCGACGCCAATCGTCCAAGAGAAAATCTCGACTGGCAGCGCCGGGCTGTTTTAGATCCGTTCGTTTGATCCGGAAATCTCACGAACTACAATTTAGGTATCTTTAAATCCTTGCAGATCTTGCTTGCCAGATGATTGGTAATTTCAGTGTGGCGAGGTACTGCCGAGCGGGTATTCAGAGAAGGGTGATGCCACCAGGAGTGCTTTGCTCCTTCACGCAACAACTCGCAACCATGCTGTCGTAAATGCC
>JARFPM010000106.1 GCA_030444405.1 Nitrospira sp. | reverse complement strand
GTGCATCAGCGAAGGCCGCGCACAAGAAGATGGAAACCGAGGGTGCCACCTGCATTGACTGCCATCAGAATCTGGTCCATAAGAAAGTCCCGGAAAGCGATCTCAATGCAAGTTTAGCGCAGGGCATCATGGTGTTGAAGGAAGTGAAAAAAGGAACGGAAGATACGCAAGAGCAGGACTGATATGAACCTCTTAACCGGTATTAATTCGAGATCCACATGAATGTGATCGATTTCATACATGACTCGACACTACCGGGCAATGAATATATATAGGATGCGGTGCTCCCCTGTTTCGCGGTTTCACGTCAGCGAATCTCAGTGGTGCGAGCTGTCCCCTCTGAGGACTCCTGATGTGCTATGTGTCCACGTAACCTTATTGTCAGAGAAGGAGGTAGCGGATGATCGGAGAGAAGATCGGTAGAACGGTCATGTTGATGATCGCTGGACTGGCTTTAGCAGGAGGACCGGCTTACGCCGCAGATCCAATGCCATTGCGTCCCGTACCACCAAACTATGCCGACAAACATATGCCAGCTGGCTGGTGGACGGATCCTAAGGTCCTTGAAGAGGGAGCAAGGATTTACTTCGGGCAAGCCAATGTGCCTAACTCCTGCTCCAGCTGCCATGGCAAGGACGGTCAACCGTTGAAAAAGGGTGCGCGAGACCTGCGTGACCAGAAGAACACCAGCCGCTTCTCAGACGGCTACTGGTACTGGCGAGTGGCGGAAGGGGTTCCGAAGACATCAATGAAGCCCTGGAAATCGCTTCTCACCGAAGAGCAGATCTGGCAAGTGGTCGCGTTCACACATACGTTCTCGCATGGAGGCAAGCCATCCGAGCACACGGATTATAAGCCCTAAAGGAGAGGCACGGTCCACGATCCATCACGGTGGATCACGGGCCAGACTTTCAACCGCGAACACTCGAAGTGTCAGTACATCGGGGACGTGCAGTTGGACGATATTTACCCGCCGGACGGGTGCAGGAGTCCTTTTTGCAATTGTTTAGCGAACGTCGATGTAACGTGTGTTTGAACGCACACCAGTTCACATCGCTTAATAACGCCCAAGCCATCGGCCACACAGCTCGCCCGGCCATCAGCCGCCGTACCATTTGGCTGTACAGGGGACAAACCGTCCAAGAGGTTGTCAGGTCTCGCTGAAAACAGTCTCAAACGGGGCACACGTCACACAATTCCAGTTTGGTGCAAATCACAATCGATCAGCTAAAAGAAGGTTTCGTGGTGGATCTGCTCGATGCTCATGCCTTTATGAATGAGTAACTTCTTGACGTCCTCAATCATTGCCCGCCCACCACACAGGTATGCGTCAGTGCGAGACGCCTCTTCAGGCGACACCTGGTCACGAATCAAGTCTGTGACGCGACCTCGCAATCCAGACCACCCCTCCGGATCAGGTTGTGAGAGGATGATGGTCGGCTCGAACCGGGAGTGTGCGGCTCTCAGATCCCCCAGCATTTTCGTATAAAAAAGATCTGAGACATTCCGCAATCCGAAAAACAATCGGATGCGGCGCCTATCACCTTGATCCAGCAGGGACAACAGCATCGACTTGATTGGTGCAATACCAGTTCCTGTAGCGACCAGCAGCACGTCTCGCTGCGACCCACCGCTCACACGAAAATCACCGTAGGGGCCTTCTACCTGAATGCGATCCCCGGGACGGAGCCGATGGATGAAATTCGAGCAGAAGCCGCCCGACACAGCCCGGACACAAATCTCGAAATGTGTCTTATCTGACGGATGCGATGCGATCGAGTACGACCGCCGAACGACCTTGTCGATTCCCGGTACATGAAAGATCATATACTGGCCAGGAGAAAAGATGAGTTCCCCAGACTCCACGGCAAATCTTTGCTCACAGACGGTCAAGGTAAGTGGGCGATACGCTTCGACCCGTATCTTGCGTAATCTGAGTGAGACAGTCGCCTTCGGCGTTTTTGCGCTCGCGCCGAGCATGAGCGCTCCGTGCACGTCGGCCATGCACAAAAGTCGATACCGCCTGGGATCCAAGCCATTGCTTTCCAGCGTACGAATTTCACGGGCTCTCTGAGCGCCTAAGCTTTCTTCACCTTGTACAACCTGAGTCGCACAGGTGCCACAGGCGCCAGCTTTGCAGGCAAACGGAACAGAGGCCCCAGCGGACTCACACACGTCATACAGCCATTGTCCGTCTTCAGCGTCATAGGCAATCCCATCCTGTTGGAAAGTGACACGGTGCATCATGCTCACAGGATAACCAGCTACACCAGAGACGCAAACAGGATTGGCGCCCAGCTCTCCACGATCAGGAGTCACTCGCGAGATCTGTGAGCTCAGGCTCAGCCTGAACGTCAACCTGTCAGGGCCGCGATCCTCTAAAAGCAGAGATCGTACACGTAGGCTACTCTTAACCACGACATCAACACAAGCACTGCCACCGTACTTAACAGGGCGGTGGTTCGGTCACACCGTGAGAGCAACACCTGCCTCCAATATAGATAGCCGCTGGCGTCTAAAATCGCACCGCCTTCCACGGATGATGATTCAAGCGTAACGCCATCGCGTCCAATTTTGGCTTGCGGCGTGATCACACATCACTGCATCGCCGCCCTTCGGTCAGGCGGCAGCGCCCCATCAATGGTTCCGCTCACTCGGTAATCGCCGTACAGGTGCAGGCCCGCGCTCGGTCGTGAAGACACGAGGCCGTCATACGCGTGAAGCGAGTCGAGCGGAGGCAGCACTCAATACGGGACAGAACTGCGGATCACTTGAGTCTTGAGAATCGTAGCAAGCAGGTTTACGATGGGCCGCCCGGTGGATAACCGGCAAGGAGGGCAAGTATGCGGACGAAGTATAGGGAGGTAGTGCGGTTGTGTAATCTCGGTTTGCTGACGGCCGTAAGCTTGGCCGTTTGGCTCGTCGCCCCGGCGCAAGCGGCGCCCCCGAAGAAGATCACCGGCAAAGATGGGGCACCCATGGTACTAGTACCGGCGGGGGAATTTCCCATGGGGAGCAACGAAGGCAGTGACGATGAAAAGCCAGTGCACCAAATCTATCTCGATGCTTATTATATAGACAAGTATGAGGTGACCGTCGGGCAATATGCGAAGTTTCTGGAGGCCACAAGTATGAACGCGCCGCCGATGTGGACAACGATGGACCAGCCCCCACATCGGAAGCGCCCGGTTGTCAATGTCGATTGGGAGGATGCGAACAACTACTGCGAGTGGGCCGAGAAGCGGCTTCCGACGGAAGCGGAATGGGAGAAGGCGGCACGGGGAACGGATGGGCGTATCTATCCCTGGGGCAACGATCCACCCAATCAGCTACGGGCGAACTATGGGAAGGAGAAGTGGAACAAACATACCGCGCTGGTGCCCGTGGGGCAGTTGAAAGACGGCCAGAGCCCCTATGGGATCTCTGATCTGGCGGGAAATGTCTGGGAATGGGTGAGCGACTGGTATGACCCAGATTACTATGCCACCAGTCCCTCGCGAAACCCGCATGGTCCAGAAAATGGTAAGTATAGAGTGTTGCGGGGAGGCTCTTGGGACCTCGCCCCAGAGCAGCTACGATCTGCGCGTCGGGACTTTAACAATCCGACGTCCTTCGACTACGACGCACCGTCTTACCGGAACTTCGCCAGTGGGTTCCGGTGTGCAAAGACTCCGTAGTCCTGGGGCTTTGTTCCGGCGTGCCGGCCTTAGAAAGTTGCCAAGGCCGACTTATTGCGATGAACACGTCAAGCCCCGTCCAACCACTTGAGGCGAAGATTCTCCGCTCCAGTTGCTTGACCCATTTTACTTGATCCATGCCCTGTACTTCATTCCATTGGTCGTACGTTTCCTCACAATCCCAAGCTTCCGAAAGGCATTAAACACGGCCAGACCTGTGCCAGTGTCAATCTCGACTGTTCCCGAGTGTGGAAGAATCACTTCGACCCCCTAACGATCCGCACTAATTTTAGCTCTCAGATTGTTTTCCAGGTACCATCCCACTGGGTCCATCTTCAACTCGCTGATTATTCTGGGCAATGTTTCTAGCAGAGAGTGGCGCGGCTCCCAGCCGAGCAGCGTACGGGCGCGAGAGATCTCGAATGCATAATGGTCGTCAGATAGATCGATCATCCAGGGCTTGACGAATGGGTCGACGCCGGGCACCAAGTTCTGGAGCCAGGCGCCTAGCTTTGCCAATGTTCTAGGAATCTCGTATGTCTTCCATTCCTTGCCGTGAACCTGGCGGCTGATGGCGCGTTGTAGCTCATCGTAACTGCGCGTTTCTGGTTCGCCGATAAGCACCGTCGTGACTTGTGGAAGGTTCTTGCGATGTTCGACAGCGAGCAGCAAGGCTTCGACCATATCCTTCATATGCACGAAGGCCACTCCGTGTGTGATGTCGCCGGGAAAAATATGGCCGATGAACCGCTTCTCGTAGATGCGCTGGATCTGCCGCGCGAGGGGAATTGAATGACATCGATCGTCGTACACGGCGCCGATGCGCATCAGCACCACCGGCACGTCGCCCCTTTCGCGCAAGATAAGTTGCTCCGCTGCGACCTTCGACTTCGGATAATCCCATTTCGGATTGATCGGCCAATCTTCGTTGATATGCTCTCCAGGTCTGCAAGGCTGATGGACCAGCATGGTGCTGGCAAAGAGAAACTGCTCGATCTCAAAGTCGCGCAGCCCGTGCAGCAGCCGTTCAGTGCCACGGACGTTTACTTGCTCGTACAGGGGGCTCGACTCACTCGAGAAACTATAGTACGCCCCAAGATGGAGAATTGAGGCGATCTGCCCGTGCCCAAGCCGACGGACTTCGTTCAACGCCGCGTATACACTTTCATCCGAGCTGAGGTCGCAAGTGATGACGTGTGCGGTCTTGGGCCCTGGACGAGGTGGCCCTTTACAATCGAAGCCTATCTCCGTGTAGGCTCCTCCAACGTGATCAATGAACGCACTCCCGATCAGCCCACTACTGCCGGTAACAATTAATGTTTCTCGACCCTTTTCCATTGTCGATGTCCTATTCACAACCTCACCGCTGCTTCCGTTCGTTTGGTACCGAGCTGACCTTGGCCAGCACTACAAGGCGAGCGGTGATAAACCGCTGCCGCCACTTTCCCACCGCAGTCTTCGTCACCCATCTTCTTGGCCATCGCGCATTACTTAGCCCTCTATATGGGGACATGCTGATCCAAGGTCAGCGTACCTAGGGCATCTTTTCGTTCAAGATAACTCTTGGCATGTTCTACAAGGTTGATTATACCTTGGACATAGCTTGCACATACATTAGACATTGTTTATAATACAGGTTGTAGTTGTAAAGGGATTCAAGCCTACTGGGACCCAGATAAATGAGTGGCCTAAGACGCAGCATTCTGAGAAATAATCGCCGTCACAGAAAAGCCTCAGCATTGTTTATGGGCCAACTCTTCCTCTCGAATGAATGGGTCATCGGGAGAACACTTCACTAAGGAGGCAATCATGAGAATGAAGAGCATATTGACGATTGGATTCTTGTCGATGCTAGCCGCAACCGATGTCGTGATCGTCGTGATCACATCCGACAGCTTCGCAGCCCATCCGGCTCGCGTGGATGTTATCGGAACCCTGCATGACAAGGTGGCACAGCAAGACAGCGGACAGACTACCGCAGCGCCTTTGCCGAGAGTAGATGTCATCGACAGCATCACGCATGGAGGGCCCTCTTATCCGTATATGAAGCCCATGAACCGCTGACGATCGGCAAGCCACCTCGCTGAGGAGTAGACCGGTACTATCCTCGATGTTCAGGACTGTAGGTCCACTCTAACAGTCTGGTGGCTTGCACATAACGACGCGGTTTCCACAAGAGTCTTCTCACGTCTGTAGGAAAAGGGGGGACGCAGATGATACGACATAACACACGACTAACTGTAGCGCTGACCGGAGTCATGGCCACCATCCTTACCAGTGCCATGCCTCTCCAGACAGCTTTCGGCGAAGGTGGGGCTCGACGCGATGTCGTGCGTCAAGAACAGCAGACCGTCAAAGATGCCATCAAGCACGCAACGGAAGCTGTGGAATACGGCAAACAAGGTCATGCCGAGAAGCTTGTGACACATGCCGAAGCCTCGCTGCAGCTGGCCATGAGAGGGGGCACAGACCAGCATTTGGCGGAGGCCATTACCCACCTGAAAGAGGCGATTGAGCATGGTAAGGCTGGTCATACTGACCTGGCCACGAAACATGCCGAGAGTGCCGTCACCCATCTCTCTCAAGTGAAGTAACGGATGAACGCCGAGCGCGAAGGCTGGTTTGTACGAGCGGGCAGGCCACAATGACCCTGCCCGCTCACTCACTGTGCCGACCTGAAATGGATGATCTGCATGTGTCTCCCGCACAGGCATGCGAGCGACCAGTGAGCCGTAAGCGGTTCCTTGCGAACCATGCATAGGCATTCACGACAAGTGGCTCGATGAGAGAAAGACGGGTGAGCCTCGCCAAGAGTCCCAGGCCGACTGCCTCCCACATGGCTCGGAACACATCGAGGCCGGTGATGACGGTCCCATCACCCCAACGGGCATGAATGATTCTCCCAAGTTCAGAGGGGGATATGCTTATTGATGTTGGGTCATAGTCTGGCCGAGAGAAGTCGCACAATAACAGCCGCCGATGCCTGTCCAATCTCCTCATAAGGGCGATTTCTCGATCGCAAATAGGGCAGGCTCCATCGAAGAATACTGTGAGCGGGTATGATGCCATCTGATCGGCCTCTCCTCGCTATCCGCGAGAGACAGTTTGTCTCATCAATCGATCCAGCCTGTGATCCAACTCAGCAAAGTTCTCCAGAACCGTAATATTGTAGTTCATGAAAAGGTCGCGCATGGCGAGTGCGCCATGACCACCGACGGCAAGATCGGAGGCGGGGCGCACTGCATCGGCAAGGGTTTGAACCAACTCAGCCGCATTGGCCTCGGGAAGCGCGACAGGAAATGACATGATGGTCAGATCTGGTTCAACCTCCTCGCAGAGCTTGGCCAATGAGCCAAGAGGCACATTGGCTCCCAAATAGTGAACGCGGCAGCCGCGAACACGACATCGATATGCCACTGCAAACGCGGCAATGTCGTGTTCCTCGCCGGGCGGACAGGCCACGACCACTTTGGCGCCAAACTCAGCGACTGGAAGCTGATTCATGGCGGAGAAAATCTTCTGTTGGATTTGCCTCGTCACGTAATGTTCGATGGCCACGTCTAGATGACCATCGTGCCAGAGCTGCCCCACCTGTTCCTGAAGGGGGAGTAAGATCCCATGCAGCGCTTCTTCAAAGGGAATCACCGCCACGGCGCCGTTCAAACGCCTCTCAAAGATCACACGATTGAAGGGATTCAAACTAGACAGGAGTTCCTGCAGGAGCCTGCTGAATGCATTGTCGACGAATGACACTTGCGGCGCAGTGGCTCGTGCTCGCGTTAACAACTCCTCTCGCCCTAATTTCGACAGCTCTCCGATCGAGCCTCCAGAATCCAGCTGCTCCTTCAGGAACCTGAGCAACGCGACATCTTCATCGGAATAATTGCGATAACGATTGGCTCCTCGAGTCGGTTTCAAGATTTCAAACCGACGCTCCCATACTCGGATAACATCTCGTGAAAGGCCCGTGAGTTTCGCAACTCTTTGAATTCTATGAGTATTCATATGCTGCTTTCATTCTATTATGACGTTCAATGTTTGTCAAAATTTATTCCCAATAACTCTTGACACCTTGGACATTTTCCTTTATACATTGGACATACTTATGACACACATTGAATCTATCCCAATGGAGGTCATCATGGCGACAGCGGAGAAAAAAGCGACAATCAGTGGGATTCAGAGTCACGTCTCCTTAGACCTGTGGAACAGCAGCAGCGAGCTGGAATGTGCCACAAGACGATGCGTGCAGTGTGGTGACATCCTCGATCCTGTCATCCTGCACAATCGCCACATCCTTCATGAGCCGATGACGGTCCCGCGTGCAGGAAACTCTTTGTCGAACAGGTCTGCGATGGAGCATCGCTAGAGATGTTCACATGGGTGATTGATGAGTTTATTGCAGTTAGTCGACCACATGTCACTTTCGCAAACGATATTAAGACACAGGGGCTCAGTGGAGAGATGTTCACTATCGAACAGTTTCTGTTTGGCGAACATGCAATCATTGCTTTGGAATCGACCCCCTACCCGAGTCAAGCAACCGGGAGAGTGCAGGTGTTCCAAAACACCTCTCGGCTGGTCGCTCAGGCACGGGGTTTTACCCTTACCATTTCGACTGTAGGGAGGGCGTGATGAAGAACAGCATGTGTCTAAGAAATGGGTTACTGGTTCCTCTAGCTCTCGGGGCCATCGTGTTGACAGTGATGGGTTTCGATGGGCGATCGGTTGTCGAGGCTACGGATCAGGGGCAGATGCACGTCGATATTACGATCACAGACCTAGGGCACAGTGTAAAAGGTCACACGATGCCCGATCAATTGACATCCATCACGGTCCGCAACAACGGCACCATTCCCCATGGAATCACGTCGCCGGCGTTCACGACGGGAGTCATCAAGAAGGAGGGCGATGGTGTAGAGATGAGAGACTCGAAGGGCAAAGGGTTCAAGGCCTATCATCTTGACCCAGGGAAGACCATGACTTTGCACTTCTCTAAGGCATCCACCACGGATAGGGAAACAACGCAGATTCCCTTCTGGTGCGATCTGCACCCCCACATGAAGGGGGAATTCCTGGTCGTGGAGACGAGGGGCGAGATCGGCGGTGGCTGAGCAATGCTCACCTCGCATGGTGGAAGCTTTCTCCACAGGTACTTCGGTGAAATGCTCGCACGAACCTTAGAGAAATTACCCAGTCGCTTGTCATGCCGGAGTTTGACGGCGATCGCTCAATCAAATGAGGTGAAGCTAACAATCACGTCCTCCTGCACCATCAGAGTCGAGGAACCTGGCACGAGAAGACGACAGCTCTTCCGGCGAAGGTGAACCGTATTCCAATTCGTGTTCAGGAACGTCTATAGTTAAGCTCTTTGCTCTGCCAGGGTTGTCCTGGTGCTAAAAAACTAAGGAGGTAGCTTATGCGGAGTCGGATGTTGTTTCAGGTCGGAGTGGGGGTGGCATTGATGGTTGGAGCCATCACCGTCGCAACAGCGGCGGACATGCCGACCAGCGAGAAGGACATGGTGCTCATCCCTAAGGGCGAGTTCACCATGGGGAGTAGCGAACATTCAGATGAAGCCATGCACCAGGTGGTGCTTGATGCCTACCTGATCGACAAGTTCGAAGCCTCGAATGCGCGCTACAAGGAGTTTATGAAAGCCGCCGGTCACCCAGCACCAGCCTATTGGGACGACCCGCGCCTCAACAAGCCCAACCATCCGGTTGTCGGTGTGAGCTGGACTGATGCGAGCGCATTCTGCAAGTGGGACGGTAAGCGCCTTCCTACAGAAGCAGAGTGGGAACGAGCGGCCAAAGGCCCACAAGGCGACAACCACTACCCATGGGGACACATGCTTGATCCTAAGAAGGCCAACTACGGACAGTTTGTCGGCAAGACAACGCCGGTGGATTCGTACCCAGACGGGGTCAGCGGATTCGGCGTCTACAACATGGCCGGCAACGTCTTCGAATGGGTCGAGGATTGGTATGACCTCAAGTATTATAAGGAAAGCCCGGCCCTGAATCCCCGGGGCGCAGAGAAGGGTTACAATTTTGCCAATCAAGGACCGGTCCGGGTGCTACGCGGCGGGTCCTGGCTGGCACCAGAAAGCTCACTCCATACGAGCCACCGATTCTGGAATCAGCCCGACAATAACAGCTACGGCGTCGGCCTCGGCTTTCGTTGCGCGAAGTCGGTCCAGACCGCATCCGACGACGCCGTGCAAACAGGCCGCGACGCGTTCATTCAGGCGCTAGTCGCCATGGGGGCTGAGAAGAATGCCGAGGCATTGACTGCTATTGAGAAGGCATTGGCCTCGGATCCGGGGAACCAGGAATATCTTGCAACCCGTGACCTGATCAAGAAGAGCATGAAGAAGAAATAGTCGAAGCCTGGGAGGGGGGGTATCGCCCCCTCCCCTGGCCCAAGTCGTGATGGGAGGTCTGAAGTGAATAAGTCTGACACCACGGGTCCAAGTAAATCGACGGAGAACCCAGCAGCAACCCCGGGGACCTCCCTCATCCTTCTCACTGGCGCGAGCGGGTACATTGGCGGACGTCTTCTGCCGTCGTTGGAACATCAGGGTTACCGCTTGCGCTGTCTGGCTAGACATCCAGAGATTCTTAAGCCGAAGGTCGGTCCCTTAACGGAAGTTGTCGCGGGGGACGTGCTTGATCGACCAAGTCTCGACAACGCCTTGCGCGGGGTCGATGTGGCCTACTACATGGTCCACTCCATGAGTTCGACCGGTTCTTTTGAAGAAAGAGACAGGCAGGGCGCCCGAAACTTCAGCGAAGCGGCGAAGGCAGCGGGCGTGAAGGGACTCATCTATGTGGGAGGCTTGGGCAGCGACGAGGAAGAACTCTCGACGCATCTGCGCAGTCGCCACGAGGTTGGAGACATCTTGAGGCAGTCGGGCCTCCCGGTGTGTGAGTTTCGAGCATCGGCCGTGATTGGTTCCGGGAGTGCCTCGTTTGAGCTGGTTCGGGCGCTGGTAGAACGCTTGCCGATCATGCTCACTCCGAAATGGGTCAAGGGGAAGGCGCAACCAATCGGCATCGACGACTTGCTGGACTATCTGATTGAGGCGCTTCAGATTCCCCTCTCCAAATACCGTATCTACGAAGTCGGCGGTGCCGACCAAGTCTCCTACGCGGATATGATGCGTGCGTACGGGCGGCAACGTGGACTTAAGCCTCTCATCATCCCGGTACCGGTCCTGACCCCCTGGCTGTCTGCTCTGTGGCTGGGGTTGATCACGCCGGTCTACGCTCGCATCGGGCGGTCCATTATTGAAAGCATTGTCCATGTCACGGTTGTACGGGACAACGCTGCGCTCACCGCCTTCTCTGTACGTCCGATGGGAATCGATGAGGCGATTCACCGAGCCCTTGCCCATGAGGAGACGCATTTCTCCGAGACGCGATGGTCCGACTCGCTCTCTTCTTCCGGCACGCAGCGGTCGTGGGGAGGCGTCCGCTTCGGCACGCGCATCGTCGATTCGCGGACGTTAACGGTCGAAGCGCCGCCTGAAGTCGTCTTCAGATGCATTGAGCGGATCGGCGGCGCCAATGGTTGGTACGCATGCAACTGGATGTGGCAATTGCGTGGTTTCATTGACCAGCTTCAAGGAGGCGTGGGCATGGGACGTGGACGGCCTTCTTCCGCAACTCTCCGCGTCGGCGACACGGTCGACTCATTTCGCGTCGAGGCCGTTGAGCCGAATCGACGCCTGCGGCTTAAGTCCGAGATGAATTTGCCCGGGAGGGCATGGCTGGAGTTTGAGGTCACGGAGGAAGGCTCTTCAACAAAGATACGGCAGACGGCGATCTTTGATCCAGTGGGACTGACAGGACAACTGTACTGGTATTCCCTCTATGTGCCGCACGAGTTCGTGTTCAATGGGATGTTGCGGGGAATCGCGCAAGCAGCGTTGCGAGAAATGAGAGACCTCGCTATGCCACAGATACAAAATGGACAGACGGCGACGCAGCACCGCCGCTGAACGGGGTGTAACGAGAGTGGGTAAACCATCTGGTAATGGAGGTCTACAATGCATACAGCAAAAATCATCGCGATCGTGGCGCTGGCATCCGCATTCACTACAGTGAGTGGAACAGTCCGTGCGGAGGAATTGTTGATCCCGAAAGACATGGTGTACATCGGCCAAGGACCTTCGATCATGGGACTCGACAAGGAAGGAGCTATGGAACAGGCTAACACCTCTGCGAGGTATCACCTACGGAACAGAACTCCTGCTACCACATTGAATGACGAAAGCCCGGCCCATATGGTGTTCCTCGATTCCTACCTGATCGATAAGTATGAAGTCTCCAACAAGGACTATGGAGATTTCATGAGGACGAAAGGACACGGAGCTCCTGCCTATTGGGATGATCCCCGCCTCAATGGCCCGAAACAACCAGTGGTCGGCGTCAGCTGGTACGACGCGCGTGCCTATTGCGAGTTTCGCGGCAAGAGACTGCCGACGGAAGCGGAGTGGGAGAAGGCCGCCCGAGGTCCGGATGGCAACCTCTATCCATGGGGCGATACCTTTGATCCGGCGAAAGCCAACTATGGAAAAACTCACGATGCCACGAGGCCGGTCGACTCCTACCCCGATGGGGTCAGCTACTACGGCCTCCATAACATGGCCGGTAATGCGTTTGAATGGGTCCTGGACTGGTACGACCCTCGCTACTATAGCCAGCTGGAACCGATGGTCAATCCCACTGGACCGGCAAAGCCCGTATGGATAGGTGGCACCGGGACCTATGTGGATCTGCTGACACTCGGAGAAAAACGGGTGATTCGGGGCGGATCCTGGATCGCGCCAGAAGGGTCGGTCAGGTCGGCGCACCGGTTCTGGAATCATCCACTCAATAACAGCTACGGCGTGGGCCTGGGATTCCGCTGTGCGAAAACTGCCCCACCAGAAATCGATCAGCGTATCAAAGAAGCCGCCATCTTGACCTACGTCGAAATGGGACGAGAGCGCTTTACGGAGGCCCAGCAGGCCCTCGCTAAGGGACTGGCCCTTGACCCAAAGAATAGGGAGCTCCTGGATCTACGACAATTGATTGAGCAATCGATGAAGCGACCGTGAAGAAAGATTTCACGGCCTCTTGTTCATAGTGTGATCGTGACGGAGGCGCACCAATGATACCCAATAAGATTCTTTATCGAGGGATGGTCCTCATCGCCCTACTCGGGGCCCCATCCCTCCACGCCGGTCCCATCGATTCACCCGGTCACGGGCATCAGGATAAGGCCCAGCTGGTCCATGAGGCCAATCATGAAGTGGACCACGCATGGGAGGTTTACCATCGGGCAGCATTGGGAGGCACAGTGGCCTCGCCTGCCCTTCAGGCGGATATCGAGCAGCACCTGCACGAAGCCAGAACCCTCGTGACCCAGGCGCAAGAGGCAGCTGAGCGGGGAGACGAGCGCCAG
>JARFPM010000166.1 GCA_030444405.1 Nitrospira sp. | reverse complement strand
CGTCAAGGGTGCCGAATCCGCCGGGAAATGAGACTAGCGCCTTCGCACGAAGCAAGAAATGCATTTTTCTGAGGGCAAAATAGCGAAACTGAAAATTGAGCCTCGGCGTGATGTAGGGGTTCGGGTGCTGTTCGTGCGGCAGAGTAATGTTGAGCCCGATCGATTTGGCGTTTACGTCAGCCGCCCCGCGGTTGGCCGCTTCCATAATGCCCGGCCCCCCTCCGGTTACAATGACGTAGTCGCACCTCCCGTCAACTTGGCACGTTGACGACACCAAACGACCGAATTCTCGCGCGACATCATAATACTTCGAAAGAGCGAGCTGCCGTTTGGCGGTCGCGACTCTTTGCTGGCATAGAGGATCGTTCAGAGCATGAGCGGCTTCCACTTCGGCCATGTGAAGCGCCTGTTTCGCGGCGACAGGCTCTTGGAGCCTCGAACTTCCGAAGACGACGATGGTGGACCTGATTCCTTCTTCTGCCTGAATCAACTCAGGCTTTAACAGTTCGAGCCCGAGACGGACGGAGCGAAGCTCGTCTCGTTGGAGAAATTCCGTATCCCTATCAGCCGGGATATAAGAAGAGGACAGGGCATCACTGCAAAGGCGTTGAGGATGATCGGAGGATTCCGGCTCCATAGCTCGCCATTATAGCCAGGCCGGTGAAAAGCGGCAATTCCTGTGGAAAGGGGTACGTCGCTGAAAACTCCGGTGCAACACGATCCACTGAGGGTCACACAAGACTTCAAACGCATCAACTCCAAAACCGGTGCGGGAAAAGATTAAATCGGCGTCTACACGTGTCCAGGGTTTGGCTAACCACCCAAAATTGACCTGTGAGTATTTCAAGTCGAGGAATCGATAGGTTGCGACCACCCCCGCGTCGGTATCGGTGATGGAATCAGGCGCCCCCAGCTTGGCAATCACGTCCGATAATCTTGTTTCCCCTGGAACGATGAACGCGACGTCCTCCGCGGTGAGGGAGGTATTGAGGGTGACTCGGGCCACGTTACAGCCCAAGGAAGGCAAGGACACCATCACAAAAAGAAGAAAGAGACAGACCCTCCGCCACGGGCTCGGCATGTCAATCTCCAAATGGCCAGAAACGAAACTCCAATCTTTCTGTGCGTTTCGATGACATGACGTCTTCGACAATACCTTCGCGGTTCAAGATGACAAACAGATCGTCGCTCTTAATGGAAAGGCGTGTGAAATTGAGGGCGATGAGGAGGAGGCTGCCCGCCTTTGCGTCATATCGATAGTACTGAAACACGTCGCGGCCGTTTAATTGCAGAAGCCGATCCGGCGCACCTAGCAGAGCCAGCACTTCCGCCTGTGTGGTTGTCCCCTTATGAATAGCGGCTATCGCCTCAGATTTGATGTCGTCGCCCAGTGTCCCTCGACTGAAGGCACATCCTTGAATCAACGAAGCGACCACGAAGCAGCCAAGCAAGCAGCGACCGAGTTTCATGGGAGCTC
This sequence comes from Nitrospira sp., assembly GCA_030444405.1. GTDB lineage: Bacteria > Nitrospirota > Nitrospiria > Nitrospirales > Nitrospiraceae > Nitrospira_D. The sequence goes on along the minus strand of JARFPM010000166.1, from coordinate 1,390 downwards.
CTTGTTTATTGCTGCAACACTCCATGCCCCAAGACGAAATCTTGCTCGAATACCGTGTAAACCGAGGGAGTGAGCCCCACACGCTGATATACGGTTTGAGCTCTGTGATTCTCCCGTTCCACATACAACCTTATCCCACAGACACGAGGATCAGCTTTGGCTTGCATATTGATATGATCATGCATGGCGCGAAAGATTCCCTGACGCCGCTTGTCCGGGGCGACATAGACGCTCTGGACCCACCAAAAGACCGCGTTCCGCCAATCGCTCCATTCGTATGTGATCATGAGCTGGCCGGCCACCTTGTTGTTTCTATTTTCGGGAAGCTCGGCAACTATATAAAATCCGTACTGGGGGTTTCCTAGGAATGCAAGGGTCCCCTTGCGCAATGTAGCAAGATCGAGCCGTCGGCGCTCTGTTTCGAGTGCCATGGCGGCATTGAACATAACGATGATATCCACATCCTCCGGACAGGCCGGTCTAATAATGATGCCTTGAGAATTCGTGCTCATGAGGAGATGGATGGGGATGCCTCGAGCCATCCGTTTTGAGGTTTATAGAACCCAGCTGAAAACTCCATCTTCATCGCGTCTTCGACAGGAAGATTGATCGGCCGCAGCGCATGTTCCGGGATGAAGGCGAGGAACCCAGTAAAGGGGTGAATGGCGGTCGGGACGAAAACCATGAAGAGGGTCTGGGATGGCTCGACCTGAACAGATGGAGGTGCCATCCCCATCACAAAACCCAACGCCCAGCATCCATCCCGCGGAAAGGCGAAGGCCACCACTTTACTGCGGCCAAAGCGAGATCGGAAGTTTAGAATATCGGTCATGCCTTTCAATGTGAGATAAATACTCTGCACGAGGGGGATCTGTTCAATGCGGTGTTCCAGTCTTGCTAACACGCCTTTGCCGATCACATGATCGCCGATAAGCCCGGCAACAATGAGGAGCACGACTAGTAAGAGGAGGCCCAGGCCGGGGATCGGATCCGACATGTATCGACCAACCACCCGATCAAGTGTGGTGAACAGAGTCGAGAGAATTAAGAACGTGGCCCAGGCCGGGACCAAGACAATAAGGCCAGCCATGCAGGTCTTCCAGAATGCTTTGATCATGACGAGCCACCCTTGCAGATAGTCTGTTGAGTGTAGCAGAAATGCTGTGACATGAGGAGTGCCTCAGGACAGCTTGCGCGGGATGTTTCCATCGTTTATGCTACTGGGGTGACAGAGTGGGTGGTCCGCCGTTATGAGTCTTGACAAAGAGCTTTTGGCGATCCTTTGTTGCCCTGAGACCAAACAGGCGGTGAGTCTTGCTGAAGAGTCTCTCATTCAGAAACTCAATGCTGCTGTTGCACGCGGCGAATTGAAGAATTTAGGGAAGCGACC
>JARFPM010000034.1 GCA_030444405.1 Nitrospira sp. | reverse complement strand
ATGGAAAGTTGCGTGCGCCAAGGAATGATTGTGCCACACATCACAACGGCTCTCTAATCAGTTGCCACGTCTTCGGTCTTTCCCTTGCCCCCTGCTGTGCCCACGACCAAATCTGCAGCGGCGCACCGGTCCCCTTCCACAAGTCGATGAATCCACCGCCCTGAAGCCTGACGATCCGTGCCGCCTGGGATCTACCACTTGTGGCATGGGCACTCGCCTTGCGGTTTGATCTAGATCATGGCGAAGCAGAATCAAACACCTTTTGCGATGATTGTCGCAATAGTTGCCTTCTTGCTCTTGTGCTGCAAAGCGAATAGGGGGCCCAAGGCTATGCCACGTAGAGGTCCGCTCATCGTGGCGGGGGAGTTGTTAATACGGTGTTAGTGAGAACAACAGGACGGGCTGAAGTGCACTGAATTGGAACGAAGTCAGACGAGAACGAAACTGCGTATGCCATTGAAGGGAGAAGGGATTGCCAAGGTCTTCAACGACTTGAGCAACCCCACTAGATTCACTCTTAGTCAGCGGGCCGTAGGTTCGACCCCTGCACGGCCCACCAAAAGTAAAATCAATCATTTCCAAATGGTCTCCTTCCTCCCAACGACCGGTGTAGACAGGTCACGGGAAAATATTTTTTCGCTCTCCTACAACTTCTTACGCTTGGGTATTCCCGAAGCTGTATAAGAGGAGATATTTTGATGCCCTTCAAGTACCTTGAGCCGCCATGTCTCAAGAGCGTATGGCCTGAAAGGAGGACGCTGGTGCCACGACTGAATGCCGGAATCGCCGGTTTCTCTTCTGTGGTCCTCTTCTGTTCCGTCATCTTGGCACCCGCACCCGCGTCCTTCAGCGGCGAGGGATCAGGTCCCACCGACCATCGGATGGCGATCACTATGGTTCCGGCTGCCCATGCTCTCCGCGTCCGGGATACCGTCACATTCCCAACTGCTCGGGACAATGGTGTAACGTTTCTCCTACACAGCCAGCTTCATGTCAGTATCGAAACCCGGGATGTGATTCTCACTACGGAGGAAACGGATGTTCGGCCGTCCTCCATCGATCCCACAGGCCGCTACATGCCAAAAGACGCCCGAGTACCGGTGACGCGCTATCGCGTCCTGCTCCCCCCTCGGACTCGGATCCTCACCCTCAAGTACGAGGGGCAGATCAATCATCCCCCCGTTGCGGCAGGGGACGACTACGGGCGAATCAGGACCTTCTCAGCTTTACGCTGGATGTCGAAGGCCCAGATGGCTTTCGCTTTGTCAGTCAAGGGGAGCGACGAGAATACTCACGGGACGATCATCGGCACCTCGTCTGGCACACGGACACCCCGCAAGATGAAATCTATCTGGTGGGCGGGAAGTGGGTCGAGTACGCCCGCGATGAGGGAAGCTTTGCGGCCTATGCCTTCCTCAGAAGTGCGGACGCGGCCCTCGCGGAGAAGTATTTGAGCCGGACTGGGCCCTATGTGCGGATGTACGAAGCGTTGCTCGGCCGCTATCCCTATCCAAAGTTTGCGCTGATCGAAAATTTTTGGGAGACCGGCTATGGCATGCCGTCGTTTACCCTGCTGGGCTCAACGGTCCTGCGTCTGCCCTTCATTCTCACCTCCTCCTATCCACACGAAATCCTCCATAACTGGTGGGGGAATGGCGTATACGTCGATTACCGGGAAGGCAATTGGTGCGAAGGCTTGACGGCGTACTTAGCCGACCATCTGATGGCCGAGAACCGGGGGGAGGGACCGGTCTATCGCCGGACGACGCTGAAGCACTATGCCGACTATGTGACCGGTAGCCAAGATTTCCCGATCAGCACGTTTCGGGAACGGCATAATTCGGTGACGAGGGCGGTGGGCTATGGGAAGACCCTGATGTTCTTTCATATGTTGCGTCTAGAACTTGGAGACCAGCAGTTCATCGATGGCTTGCGAACGTTTTATCAGGAAAACCGCTTTAAACGTGTTTCCTTCTCCGTCCTGGCGGATACCTTCTCCCGGGTCGCGGGTTCGGATCTTCGGCCACTCTTTGCTCAGTGGGTGCAACAAACCGGCGCCCCAGTCTTACAAGTGAAAAACGTACGTGTCGAGCACCAAGGCAAGACCTACCAGGTCCACGCTCGCCTCGAACAGGTCCAGCGCGGTAGACCGTATCACCTCCGCGTCCCCGTGTTTATGACCGCCGAGGGAGAGGAACACGCGCAGATGCAGTCGATCGTGATGAACGGTCGCGAGACTGACCTTGCCCACACCATGTCTTCACGCCCCGTCCGGCTAGACATTGATCCTGAATTTGATGTGTTCCGGCGCCTCGACCGCGCTGAACTTCCCCCCACACTTTCAGAAGCCTTCGGTGATACGCACGCACTGTTTGTTCTACCGACCCAGGAATCGCCAGAGTTGCTTGAAGGCTATCGTCGCTTGGCGAGCGCCTGGAAATTGACGATGCCGGACGCCCAGATCCGACTCGATCAGGAGTTGGAGGCATTGCCTCAGGATCGTGCGGTCTGGGTGCTGGGTTGGAACAATCGTTTTCGGCACGAGGTGGAACGCTCGCTCACATCGCTGCCTGTTCAATTGACCGAGAAGGATCTGGTTCTCGACTCTGCTCGCATCGCCCGTCAGACAGGGAGTGTGGTGATCACATCGCGATCCGCGACGCCTCCGTTCAATGCAATCGGCTTTGTTGCGACAGAGACCGCGATGGCGATCCCGGGCTTGAGTCGCAAAGTACCTCACTACGATCGCTACAGTTATTTAGCGTTCATGGGGGAGGAGACGAAAAACATTCTCAAGGGGGAATGGCCGATCGTCTCCTCTCCGCTTTCGATCCCACTCGGTGGTCCTCGCGCTGCAAGTCATCCCATTCATCCTCCTCGAAAACCACTGATCTCAGTTGAGCCATAAACGCGTTATGCGGCAACGAGTGCCGGCAAGCGAAGGTGGTCAGTACTCGGGTGACCTTTCCCAGGCAGCTCACGAGGCGCACCTTCGCGATGCAGGTCACACCTACCAGTGGTCTACTGCTGCCGTGTGCGAAAAACGCCAGCGGTAGCCATGAAATTCTTGATCCGTATGATTTGCCAAAGTGGTTGCTAGTGGCTTTAGGAGAGCGAGACAACCGGAACGTGCCGCGGCTGGAGCAGCATTCTGATGCCAGCTTTCGGCCGCAAGGTCACCATGAGTTGCGGCTCGACGCGCTCTTGAGCCAGTTGCAGATCATAGCGGCGGCCGATCAGGGCTAGTAGCAACGGACCTTCGACAGAAGCAAAATGGATTCCCACGCAGGCGCGCGGTCCTGCGCCGAATGGGAGGTAGGCATAGCGGGCAGCCGGCCGCTCGCTATCTAGCCAGCGCTCCGGCAGAAATTGTTCGGGGTTCGTCCAAAAGGCCGGGTGTCTGTGAAGATTGTAGGTGCCGACGAGAACGAATGCGCCAGCCGGGAGCGACACCCCACCCACTGTCGTGATGGTGGCCGCCTTACGCACAACAGCTGGGACGGGAGGATACAACCGGAGCGATTCATCGAATACGGCCCGAGTATACGGGAGGTGCTGCAGGTCGTCGGTGTTTGGTGTTCTTCCCTGGAGCACCCGGTCCACTTCTTCATGAAACCGTGCCTTCGCGTCTGGGTGAGTGGCGAGCAGGTACCAGGTCCAGGCGAGCGCGTTGGCTGTGGTTTCGTGTCCTGCTGCAAAGATGGTCAAAGCTTCATCGCGTAGTTCCTGGTCACTGAGTCCCTCACCGGTCTCTTCATCCCGCGCCTGGAGGAGCAGATCAAGCAGGTCGTCATGCGTCGCTCCGCTTTGGCGCCGTTCGGCGAGCAATCCGTACATCAGCCCATCCATGAACTGCATCACCGTACGAAATTCCCGGTTGCGGGCGGTGGGTACCCATAAGGGGAGGAACAGGGGATTACTGAATGAGTCGAATGCGTATTTGATGCTCACACGAAGTGAATGGCTGATCCGGTCGATGTGTTGGGTCATGCTGGTGGTGAACATCGTCTGGGAGATGACTTCGAGGGCGAGCTGCATCATTTCTGCGGCGATGTCGATCGTGCGGCCCGCGTGGGTTTCCCAGGTGGCAACCCGCTGCTCACCGACCTGGGCCATGCGATCGGCCATCGCCGCCATCCGAGAGCGGTGAAAGATCGGCTGGATGATGCGGCGATGTCGTTTCCAGACCTCTCCCGAACTGGTGACCAAGCCATTGCCCAGGACCAGGGCAAGGCCATGTGGACGTCGAGGATCGTACACTTTCACGAAGCGGTCGGACTGCTTGACGAGAGTGTCTTCGACGAGATCGGGATGACTAAATAGATAATATGTCTTCCTACCGAGCCGAAAGCGCAGAGCATCTCCATGTTGACGCCACCAAGTCGACAGGGACTCCAACGGGCGCGTCTTGAAGGCCTGCAAGTGGCCGAGTAGAGGCACCGCGCCGGGTACATCGACAAGCGTGAAGGAGGAAACCGAGTCCGGCATGAGAGGACGGAACGTATCACACTAGGTCAGGAGCATCAAATGAAGAGGTGCACAAGCCTGCCTAGGATGTATGGAAGCTCAATTGGCGCAGCAGGCCGCGGCGATTCTATACCAGGTCGGTCTACTAGACACAGAAGCGGGAGTGACTATATCCCTCGACGTCGCCATTAACAAATGCTTCGATTCGCGGTACAGTACCCGCCCCCTTGGGAAAAGGATTCTGGGATGGTATCCTGGAAACCTCAGCATCTGTTCGCCACCGCGCCTGTTGTACCGAAACGATGTGAACACCCTGCTCGGAGCAGCAGGACCTATGGCCAGCTCCACACGCATGTCCCAATTTGCGAAGCAGGACCTCTGGACCAGGGATCTGACGAGCATGTCAAGGCTGCAACGGTTGGGCACGCAGGCGCTTCGGTTGGCTACCGCCGTGGGCATGGAGTTTCGTCATCGCTTGCTCGATGCGCGGGCGGCCAGCCTGGTCTACACGACCTTGCTTTCGTTGGTGCCGTTTCTCGCCGTGATGTTCTCGGTGCTGAAAGCCTTCGGTGTCCATCATGTGATCGAACCCTTCTTGGCGCAGACGCTGGAACCGCTCGGCCCCAGGAGTCTGGAGATCACCACGACCATCATCGGCTTCGTGGACAATATCAAGATCGGCGTGCTGGGGATATTCGGGATTGCAGGCCTCTTCTATACGACCTATTCGGTGATCGACAAGGTCGAGCAGGCCTTGAATGCGATCTGGCAAGTCAAACAGGGGCGCACTTGGGAACGGAAGTTTGCCGACTATTTGAGCGCGGTCCTTGTAGGACCGGTGCTCGTCGTGAGCGCGTTCGGCTTGCTGGCTTCACTCCAAAGCCACACTCTTGTCCAGCATCTCGTGGAAATGGAGCCGTTCGGGACGCTGCTGGTGTGGACCGGCGAAGTGGTGCCCTTCTTGATGCTCTGTGCCGTGTTCACCTTCTTCTACAGGATGATCCCCAATACCCATGTCCAAATCCGGTCAGCAGCGGTGGGGGGTGTCTCGGCGGCCATCCTTTGGATCATCGTCGGTGAGGCGTTTGCTAAATTCGTGGCGGCTTCCGCCAATTACAGCGCCATCTATTCGAGTTTCGCTGTGCTCATGCTGTTCCTGCTGTGGCTCTACACCGGATGGATGATCGTGCTCATTGGTGGGCAGTTCTCATTTTTCCACCAATATCCCACGGCCTATTTGTCCCGCCTGCTGTGGGAGCAGGGCACATACGTTTTTCGTGAGCAACTGGCCCTTAAGGTATTACGAGTCCTCGGGCATCACTATCTCAAGGGGGATCGCCCGTTGAGGCTGCCGGAGCTGTCGAGTGAACTGAACATGCCCTTGTCTCTGGTGGAGGAAGAAGTAGAACGTCTCGTCGAAAACGGGTTTGTGGGCCGTCTTCAGGAACCGGAAGGGGTCAGCCTCATCAAGTCGCCGGAGCTGATCTTTGTGAAAGAGGTTCTGGATTCGGTTCGTCATGCAGCCCCGCCGTGGGTCCTGCCCCACTTCGAGACCAGCGATCCGGTTGCTGCCCTCTTGCGCCGTCGAGATAAGGCGGTGGAACGAGCGTTGGTTGGTGAGACCGTGCAATCGCTCCTACAAGATCAACCGCCGGAGCGATCCACTGAACCCTGATTATTGCGGGTTAGTCGTGCTACGGCGGCCGATGTCAAGGAGCGCAATTCACTCCGTCTGCAGGTCAGGCTGAAACGGGTAGATTCCTTTACGGCTGTCCATCTGTTTGTGGTTTGTCCCGGTTCTGGCCGAACGATCGCACGTAGTGCAACACCTGCCAGGCTTCTTCTTCAGTGAGAATGAGCGGAATAAATGGCGCCATCGCTGTGCCTTTGCTGCCATTCTTTAAGATCCAGAGGAGTTCACCGTCCGTTCTGGCCGCTTGCCAGTCCTTATCGGTGAAATCGCGCGGCAAGGGGCCTTTGAGCGTACCCGGCTCAATATCTCCTCCCAATCCCTTGCCGTCCCGTCCGTGGCAGGTCACGCAGAACGCTTTCCCATGAAAGAGCTTCTTTCCTTTTTCAATCGTTTCCTCAGTTGCCGGAAGCGGGTTCTTCCACGTTCTCGCTGCCTGGAGTTGATCAACGGGGACTCGTGGTTGGAGGACGGCCTCATTGGCCCCAAAAACAGAGACAGTCCATGAGGCGAAGGCTGCTGCCGCGAATAGCGTCGTGATGCTTCTTCTCATCTCGCCCTCTTGTGGTCACAGTGGACCACCGACGTGATCCTCCCCCGTAGTGTCAGGAGAAGACCAGCCAGTTTGGTTCGTGCAGCTTACTTGTCCGCATACCCAGGGAACTTGTGTCCGAGGGATTGCGGGAAGCTCACGGTGCCGTCGGGGAATTCCTGCCCATGCTGCCAGAGGTGATAGATCACACCGTCTGTCCCTGCTGCGACTTCTGCCACCTTGGCGGCCTGGTCGGCCGGCATATCAAGAATTTGGACACGTCCGGTCGCGATCTCTACTTTATGATCGTGGAAATGCCGGTGCCACTGAATGGCCGGGAGCTTCCGAGTCAGGTCTTTGGCGACGAAATACTCGACGCCGACCAACGGGGCCTTTGGATCGGTGGATTCAAACAGCAAGCATTGAAGAATCTTGTCGGAAATCCCCTTGCAGTAGTGATGGAACGGACCGCCCGGGGTCCCGTCCGGCATCATGTGAGGCGCCTGTACATGGATCTCGTATCCGACCGCAGGGCTCGTCGGTCCCCCTGCCACAGCCTTTGAGGGGGTCACCCCGCTGTATCCGAGGGCGGCGATCGAAAGAAGTGTCAGCAGTCCTTTGTTTGTCACTATATGCCTCCTTTGGTTGAGGAGTTCCTCTCCCAGCCCATCCAGGCAGACAAACCCCTTCGAATGCCTATTAGAGATATGTCAGTGAAAAAGGATTCGAATCTTGGCGGGTCAAAATTCTAGAAGAACGTAAGACTGCTCAGGGTATGGATTATGAGGGCAGGGTTGGAGAGGAAGGAGAATTGAGCCTGGTCGGAGTAATAAGTTGTTGAGCCTGCGGGGCGATCTTGCCCTGAGCGTCCATCATTTCAAACATCAAACAGCACTTCAGCCTTCCACACACGCCCAGCAAGCGAGGGTCGTCGATCGGCAAGTCGAGCTTTTTCGCTTGCTTGGCCGAGATAGGCTTCACATCGGTCAGAAAACTCGCGCAGCACAGCACGAGGCCGCAGGTATCGATGCCACCAAGCCGCCTGGCCTCCTCGCGCACCCCGACTTGACGCATTTCGATACGTCCGCCGAAGCGACGTGCAAGGTCTCGAACCAGTTCTCGGAAATCTATTCGGTCTTCAGCCGTATAGATAAAGGTCAGTTGCCTGCGATCCATGGCCCCATAGACCTCGACCAGCTTGAGATGGATGCCAAGTTCCATCGCTTTCGTTCGGCAATAGGTGGCAGCCTCCTGGGAGAGTTGCTCAAGCCTAGCGATCAACGCAGTTTCTTCCGAGTCAGGCTTGCGCAAAATGGATTTCATCGCCCGCATGGGCGGAATAAAGGGCGTCGAGTAGGGCTCCGTGTAGACGATCCCATACGTGACTTCACCTTCCACCTCGATCAAGACCGGGTCACCGCAGCGCAACGGCGCACCGGCTGAGTCCAACTTCTTGACCTCTCCACGGTTCCTGACCTTCACTCCTACCAGGCGAACCCACTCGGAATAGGCCTGGGCGAATTCTTGAGCAAGGGGTGATTCCATAGGCGGATCATACACAAATTTCGGCAGCGGGGGAACTGCTAAGGAAGGTGCAGCAGTCGAAAGTAGTCCATGCTATTTTGAGAGTGAGAATATATAAGATATGGATAACACAAGAGAAAAGCATCAACACTCCGTCTGTCTTGTTGTGGTAGGCTAAATCAACGACGGGGTGAACGATGGGGACAATGGTCAGAGAACGAAAGAAGATGTTGCGTATTCCCAATCAAGTTGTCCTTCCGTTCGGCTACCGGATTTCGGTGCGGCAGCTATCGGATGCGGAAATGGACAAGCGCGATGAAAATGCCGATGGAATTTGGGATGACGACACGAAGACAATCTACGTGAGGAAAAGACTTCCTGTGACCCGCCGCCGATATATTCTTGCGCATGAACTGGGCCACGCCTGGCTGGACTGGCAGCACCGGTATATGGATGATGGAAAAGCCAGTACCTAAGCGGTAAACGACGAAGCCTTACACCAAGTTGATGATGTGCCTCCACTCGAGACGGGTGACCGGTTGAACTGAGAGGCGCGATCCCTTCTTCAACAGGGGCATGTCTTTTAGCTTGCTCTGTGTGCGCAATTCGTCCAAGGTCAAAGGGCGGGCAAATTTCCGAACATACTTAATGTCAACCATGTCCCATCTGGGCTCGGATGGTTTGCTTTCAGGGTCGTAGTGCCGGTCTTTCTTATCGAATTGCGTTGAATCAGGATAGGCGGTTGTGACGACCTCCGCAATGCCCACGACTGCCGGTGGATCGGCATTGCTATGATAGAACAACACCTGATCGCCGACCGCCATCCTGCGCATAAAATTGCGAGCTTGATAGTTGCGTACTCCATCCCAGCATGTTGTCTGGTTGGGAGATCGTATCAAGTCATCAATCGAGAATGTGGACGGCTCTGACTTCATCAACCAATACCCTTTTGGTCCCATTCCTTCCTCTTCTTGTTGAACTGCGAATATAGGACATGTGCCGATCTCTTATCAGGGGGGTGAGAGGCGGTAGACCCCACCGTTATGATCGAGCACGTAGAGCTCGCCAGCTGCATCTTCGCCAAAGGAAGAGATGTGCAACGATGTTTTCAGAATCATGTGTGCCTCACCGAGAGGCTGATCTCTAGGGGGATTCTGCAACGCAAAGATTTCCCCACTACAAAAATCTCCATACACATACGTTCCTGCCAGGCTGGAAATGGCTTGCCCACGATAGAGGTAACCCCCGATGATAGAACAGCGTCCCTTCTCATGCGAATATTCATAAAGCGGCATGCTGAAGGTGGTTGTGTGGCAGTCGGTGGAGGGATGAAAACAATGTGTCCCTTCCATCACGCGCCAGCCGTAATTGCCACCGCGGGCGACCACATTGATTTCCTCCCATTTGTATTGTCCGACATCAGCCACCCAGAGGTTCCCGGTCTTGACGTCGAATGAAAATCGCCAGGGGTTCCGCAAGCCAAAGGCATAAATTTCCGGACGGCCACCTTCCTTGGCGAATGGGTTGTCCATGGGTATGCCATACGGATCACCTCGGTCCACATCGATCCGCAGAATCTTCCCCAGCAAGTCCTCAAGATTCTGCGCATGGTTTTCGGGATCGCCTTTGGATCCACCATCGCCGAGGCCGACGTACAAGTAGCCGTCATGTCCAAACGCTACCATTCCGCCGTTGTGATTGGGATAGGGTTGGGGCACGATCAGCAGAATCCGTTCTTCAGTTACGGCCGAAGTAGCTATTGACCCACGCCGGTACTCGGCCAGGACGGTGGCGCCGTCCTGCTTCCTCGTGTAATTGACGAAGAAACGTCCATTCCTGCGGTAATCAGGATGAAAGGCGAGTCCCAACAGACCGCGCTCTCCCCCAGAGAGAACCTGTTTTGTGATGTCGAGAAAAGGAGCTGGAAGTAGTGCGTGCCCTTCCAGCACACGAATGCGACCGGGCTGCTCGACAACGAAGAGTCGTCCAGACCCATCACCGGCCTGTGTGAGAAAGAGTGGATTCTCAAGGCCAGAGGTGACGACTGGTGCTAATGAGACGATACCTCGTTCATCTGTACTCTTTGCGGGTTCAGCCCACCCTGTGCCGACCTCTAGGGTGCAGACTTGGATCAGGATGACCCCCAAGGACCATGGTAGCCATAGAAGCATGTATTACCTGCTATCTCGTGAGCGTGATTCAATGAACTCGATCAGCGCCTGATAGGTCAGCTCTCTCATTCGAGCTTTGGTCATGGTCCGACCATCAAGGTTGGCTGCTAGCCAGATGCGATTAGAGATCGGTTCAACGGCTTCGTTACAGAGAGTCCACATGTCATGGAGAAAGCATTCCGGTAAGCCTACTTGGATGCCTTCCGATTCGATGCGATCATCGAGCAGGGCGAGGAGGTCGGAAAAGGCCTGGTCGGGACGATAAGGCAGTGGAGTAAAGCCGAACTGTTCTTCGTAACGCTGCTCCTGCGTTGCCTGATCAACAAGGTCCTGCATATACTCTTTTAGTAGACCGATCACATGGCCGGAAAACACGATCGGCTGTTCCATACACTATTATCGAGCTTCTTAATAGAAGGAGCAAGATCAGCCGAGCTTGTGGAGTGGATAACGCAAGGTGGTATTGGTGAGGATTATTGTGTGTGGGGCAGCAGGTGAGAAGCGGTGATTAAGCGGGGGTACACCTCGCTGACTCGGTATGAGCAACGATCTCTTTGGCTATCTCATGTTCGGCAGGGTCGGTGTACCCGCGCACGATAAACTCTACGCTTTTTCTTAAGACACGCAAGACCCAAAGATGGCCTTATGTGGGAGTCCATTTGGGGTAGCGCAAACGAACTGGTAGGATCTGCCATGCCCTTGGTCTGTATAGATCGGGAAGTGACCGATGACGACATGGGGGTCAACTTGGCGATCAAACAGCGACACGCCTCTGCCACACTAGCAGAGCCACGGATCCACGGCTCTTGATTCATCGTGCACCGGCATATTAATTTCTATTTGCCATCAAGGGAACACCAATAAGCCATTCCAAGCCTGTCGAAAAGATGGTCCCTTACACAACCAAGCGATTCGAGATCGCCCTGAACACGTCTGCTGGTCAAATTACCACCGCCGTGGAAGTGCCGACCGGATTTGTTCCCGTCACCGCCATTGTTCCCTTGATACGGCGTTTGGGCGAGGAGGCTCACACACTCGAAGTCGCCCGCTTAGTCGATGAGGGCAAAACACCCTCGTGCCACAAGGGGTGTGCGGCATGCTGTCGAATGTTGGTGCCCCTGTCGGCCCCGGAAGCCTTTGCGTTACGTGAGTGGGTCCGTGCTCGTCCGACGGACCAACAGGATCGTATCTCTGCACGGTTCGCGGAAACTAAATCTCAGCTGCTCTCGCACGGCATCTGGCAACGACTCTCGGAGCTGTGCAACGCTCCTGAGCAGCCGAATGATGATGCACTGGAAGCCCTCAATCGCGACTACTATGCCCTACGAATGCCATGCCCCTTTCTCGATGAAGAGGTGTGTACGATCTACGAGGAGCGTCCCGCGGCTTGCCGGGAGCTGCTGGTGACTTCGCCTTCCGAGTATTGTGCTGACCTCATCAATAATCCCGTGGAGCCGATTTCAGCGCCTGTACGTGTGAGCACGGTGTTGGGGTTACTCTGGCAAGAACTGGCGATGACTCCCACGAGTTTGATTCCGCTTCCATTGGCTTGTGATTGGGCGGATCGTCATCAGGCGGACAATCAGCGGACATGGAAGGGGACCGAGTTACTCGATCAGGCGTTGGACAAGGTGTGGCGTTTTGTGAGTCAATCGTTTTCAGGAAGCCGCAGGGACCCTGCCTCCTGACAGCACAGAGAGCGTCGGTACCTTCAGTGAAGAAGAGGAGAGATTGCATGCAGAAACCAGTGGTGGTGTGTTTGGATCTGGAAGGGGTGCTCGTGCCGGAGATCTGGATTAATGTCGCCCTAAAGACCGGCATTGAAGATTTGAAGATCACAACGCGTGAAATGCCGGACTACGACAAATTGATGCAGCAACGTTTGGGGATTCTTGATCAGCACCGTATCACAATCGAGGATATGCAAAGTGTGATCGCAAAGATGGGTCCTCTCGAGGGAGCGACGGCGTTCATGGCGTGGCTGCGGGAGCGATGCCAAGTCATCATTTTGTCCGATACATTTTATCAGTTCGCTCTACCGCTCATGCGACAACTCGGCTTTCCGACGATCTTTTGCAATCAACTGGAGGTCGATAGGAACGGCCGCATCGTGAACTACCACATGCGCATGCCGAATCAGAAGAAACATTCCGTCGCAGCGCTCAAAGCGCTGAACTTCTTTACGATGGCAGCCGGGGATGCTTACAACGATACGGCGATGTTGGGGGAGGCAGACGCCGGATTTTTCTTTCGGCCTCCGGAGCATCTACCGAAAGAGTTCCCGCAGTTTCCCGTGACGCAGAACTATGCCGAACTGCAGTCTCTTTTTGCAAAGACGGGCCACTTCACGGAGGCATAGAGCCTGGTGGAATGAGAAGAACTGTCCCAAGCTGATAATAGCGTCCGGCGAGGACAATCTAGAAGTTTATCCAGAGCTGGGCATAAGCCCAATCTTGCCCGACGGCACTTCGCCCGAGGTTTTGCGAAATATACGGACCAGGGAATAGATGACCATAGCCACCTTGAAAGGCGACCATGCCATTCATGAAGAAATGGGTCCAGACGACATCAATCTCATCACCGATATAGGTTTTGGTGTTGCCCGGCTGTGAGAAGACATAGACACCCTGGCTTGCGCGATACCAATTATCTCGGGCATTGGCAAGGTGCAAGTTGGTGTACCACAGCTCGATGTGATCATTCACGGTGGGTCGGGCTTGTATGTTGCCCGAAAAGCTCATCATGTTTTTCCACGCTTGTACGTCCATATATCCCATATGGATGTGATTCGTCGGAAAGAAGTTTTCAAACGTATTGGCGGTCTTACAAGGGCCATAGGCTGGATTTAACGTGCAGTTCGAACGGCCGTCTCCAGAGGCATAGTCAAAGTTGAAGGCGATCCGAGGTTTCCAGGGTAGGTTGAATGCTGTATAGCCGATCCAGCTTCTGGTCGCCCATGCGCTTATATGGAGACACTTGTACTGTGTCCCTTGTGCGCCACAAGCCTCGGGGAGTGTGGATCCTGGGAGATGGGTATCCCCCATCTGTCCGAACTGATAGACCACTTCGTTGGAGAGATCGAAATAGCCCTTTTTCATGGCAATTCGGTTGCCAAGCACGTGGCGAGTCTGATCGCCGTGCTTAGGGGTGCCCAGCCCCTGAGAGCTAATGTCTGCTGCACCAAGGTTGCTCTTATAATAGGCATAGAACGGTTCGATGAGAAACCCTGGGACAGTCTTGATCTGATTGTAAAATATGATCATATCGGCATCGCCGGCGGCGTTTTGTGCTTGACCAGTGCCGGCAACGTTCGGGCCTCCGCTGCCAAGCGGTACCCCTTGCGGGAGGTCCGTTTCTGCCGTGCGGAACCAGCCGACATGGGAATCCACTATGCTGGTGCTGTATTGCACCATGATGCCGTCAAACGAGTAGCCGATGTTGGCCCAATCGAAGTGCCCCCACAAGCTCTGATCGCCGAACACGACATACTGGCGACCGGCCTTGAAGCCCAAGCCCTGTACGCCGGCAAAGTTCCGGAGCAACATGTAGCCGGCTCGTATGCCAAGTGAGCAGACCGGCCTTCCGCCTTGACCCGGCGTCGCTCCACATGTATGGGTCAAAGGGTCGCCGTTGTTTCCCGAGCCACCGGGCCCGACAGGTGATCCATTCCCACCCCAGGTACTAGCATACTGGAACTCAAGGTAAAAATTGACATCGGGTGACAGATCGTAGCCGATGCCCAAACGGGTCATCTGTTGGACGAATTGATCGTTGGCTTTGCCTGTAAGGCTATTTGGAGTAGGACTGGGGGCGTTACATTGCCCGGCAGCTCCAATGCCACCGCCGAAACAGACGTTGTTGCGGTATTCGGGCCGTACGCGGAGATCGGCTCGCATCCACAGGTTTCTGAGGTCGAAGTTTCTTCCGATCTTCGGGTCGAACGGTTCGTAGGCTTCTTTTTGAGGGATACCCCGTCCGATGACGATCGGATTGGTGATCTTTTCCCCTTCCGGCAGTTGGAAGGCACTATAGGTCGGACCGCAGAAGGTCAATAGGGCGACCACCGCTGTCAGCGCCGTGAGGATGACTGTCTTATAGTGTCTCCGAAGCGTCAGCTTAGGAATGGTCCTTACCGTATCCATGCTCTGAACAAGAAACCAGGCGACTCACGTAGATCATTCAGTAGGTTGACAAAAAATGGGTAACGAGATGCCCGGATATCATCGTCAATGAGAGGGTTCGATGAGAGGGGGAAAATAGAGGGGAATCTATATTGCCCGTAGCCTCTTCCTGAAACCACCACACTGATCTTTTCTGGTTACGTATGATCCGACTTGGCAAGAGACGCGGGAGCCTCCTCCTGTTGTCTGCCCGCTGCAGTGATTTCGTCTTCGGCTTCTTTCATGGAAGCTTGGAAGTCCTGTTCGACCATTTTGACTTCTTGTTGAATCATGTTCAGCTCGGGCTCCACCGACTTGCGGAGATCCTCGGCCGTATCTTTAAACCCCTTAATGGCTTTGCCAACTTGGCGTCCAACTTCAGGGAGTTGTTTCGGACCAAATAGGAGAAAGGCGATCACCAGAATAATTAAGATCTCGCTGGCTCCCAATCCAAACATGATTCTGGGTCGTAATGGTAATGCCGTTGAGTTCCCGCTGTCCAGTTGTCACAGCACGCTCAGCCCTCTTACCCTTGTTTCACCTGGTTCGGTTGTGCTGCTTGGGTGGTGGGCGGTGTGGTTCCTGATTGGGGGCTACCCTGATTGGGGGTCGTGGCCGCCGACTCGGCCTGCTGAGACTGTTCGACCGGTGTCACGTCAATGGCATCGGCCTCATGCACGGACTTTTTGAACCCTTTGATGGCTTTACCGAGGCCTTCTCCCAATTGGGGAAGTTTGCCGGCGCCAAAAATGATCAAGACAATGATCAGAATCAGCAGTAGTTCCATCCACCCGAATGAACCGAACATTCAAACCTCAACTGAATGCGATGAGTATGGACTTCGACTGGCTATGGTACGGACAGGGAGGCGCCGTTCGTCCGCGCTCCAGTTAGGTGCGAAGGCTATAGGAAGATCACCGGACAAGTCAAGAAGAAGAGTACGGTCCGGGGGCGTTAGAACGGTTGGATAATTCCGCCTCCGAGGACATGGTCTCCTTCATAGAAGACAGCGGATTGGCCGGGACTTAGTGCCCGTTGGGGTTCCCGGAACTGAACGTGGATGCTTGAGGAGGTCAAGGGTGACAGAATGGCTGGCGTGGGTGGTGTCGCGTAGCGCACTTTGACCTGAACCTCAGCCTGGCCGTTCAACAGATGAGATGCAAAGATATTGAGGTCGCTCACCGTACAGTCTTGTCTGCGCAGGGAGTCCTTCGGGCCGAGCATGACGGTATTGGTCGCCGTGTGCACTTGTTGAACATAGAGCCGTTGTCCCGTGGCAAGGCCAAGCCCCCGGCGTTGGCCTGGTGTATAAAACGCAATGCCGTCATGTTGGCCCAGGGGCTGCCCGGTTTCATCGATAAAGAGGCCTGGTTTCTTGGCTTCCGGTACCTCCTTGGCGATGAAACTACGGTAGTCTCCTTGACTTACAAAGCAGATTTCCTGACTTTCCTTCAGTTCATCGGCTGGAAGTCCCAATGCCTCTGCTTCTTTCCATACGTCTGATTTTGTCAGGCTGCCCAGTGGGAAGAGGAGTGTGGGTAGCCAGTGAGGGTTGAGGCGGTAGAGAAAGTAGGTTTGATCCTTGCGACCATCAGCGGCCCGCCCGAGAACCGGGGTACCGTGATACTTCTGGAGACGGGCGTAATGTCCTGTCGCGACGTACGTGAAGTCTCGCGAGACTGCATGATCCATGAGCCGCTGAATCTTCACTCTCTCATTGCAGCGGACACAAGGATTGGGTGTCGTGCCGGTGGTATAACCGTGGAGAAAATCATCAATGACTCCTTTGCGAAAGGTGTCACGGGCATCGATGACTTCGTGGGAGATGTTGAGAAGTTTGGCGACGTACTTGGCGATGCCCACCTTACAACATCCTCGTTCTTGCCACTTCTTGGATGCTGATACGGTTTCGTCCTCATGTTCCCATACCTGGAGGGTAATGCCGTGCACTTTGTAGCCTTGGCGAAGGAGCAATGCCGCTGCGACAGAGCTATCAACTCCACCGCTCATACCGAGGAGGACGGTCGGGCGAGTCATCGGACCAGCATTGTACCGGGAGGAGTCGATAAAGGGCTAGAGGTCTGCCGCGCGAACTTTGCCTCGTTGGGATGCCAAATCATGAACATTCTTGGGTGACGATGTGTTTTCATCGACCCATTTATGAGCCCCCATATCGCACATGCCATGGAAGTGTGCTCCGTCCTCAATCGAAATACCCGGTGTGCGGATATCACCGATGAGGACTCCAGGCTTCAGGATTTCAATTTTGGCGGTGGCGGTGACCGTGCCGTTGACCTTTCCGCTGGTCATGAGGGTGGCGGCTGAAAGAATGCCTTTGATAACCCCTTGCTCTCCGATAATCAGAGTCCCGGTGGTATGGACTTCACCTTCAACGCGGCCGTCGATGCGAATGGTTCCATCAAAATTGAGAATGCCCTTGAAGTCAACTCCTTTGGCGAGGAAGGTAAAATTCTCGCCGTCGCTCGAGTCTTGCGTACGTTTGTCGCCTAGAGCCCACATGTGCTTTCCTTGCTCCTTGTGACAACCGACGAGGTACTATCCCCAAATGGGATTGTGCATGGGGGAGGCTCCTCCTCACCGAACGGACCCTCCCTCTATTTCGTGTCTAGTGTATCACATGACTAGGCAGGTATCCTCCGGAGAGGGGGGTCTGACGGAATTCCGACGGAATGGAGAGGTGTGGTTTCACGTTGTGAGTGGGAGGTGGCTTGTTCCATCTCTAAGGTCCCGTTAAAGAGGACTCCTTCCTCGATGGAAAGCATGGGTGTGGTGACGCCGCCGCTGATAATCGCAGGAGCCCGCAACTTCATCTTGTCTCTGGCTTGGATATCCCCTGTTATTTTTCCTTTACAGACGATAGTGCCGGCCGTAACTTTTGCGGTAATGACGGCTTCTTCGCCAACCAACAAGATACCATCGGTGTGGATTTCTCCCTCGAGAGTCCCATCGATCCGCACGGTGCCGTTGTAGGTGATGGTCCCCTTGAAAGCGACACCTTTCCCCACAAAAGCGCTCACATCTTGAGCGGAATCGTGTCGCATAGGCTCCAGGCTAGATGCATTGCCGTCAATGTCAACGTCGTCGGAACGCCTGCCGTCTTGTTTGTCCTTCCACATATGGTCGCCTCCTCTCACGTTTTGTGGATAGCGTGGTCCGATTAAGGAACGGAGTCCTTATCGTTAGGGAACATATCGGTCTGTTCCGTTGAGATATTTAGCGTTCATATGCTTAAAAAAAGCAATAAGATCGGTTTTTTTGGCGAGCACGGAGCCTCGAGGCCAAGATGAGGGCTAGCTCAGGAGACTCTCCACAACTCCATCGAGTTCGTCGGCGGAAAAATAGTAAATGACTACTTTCCCTCCTTGTCTGTGGGGGTGGATCGTTACTTTCGTACCCAGCCGTTTCTGTAACCTGGTTTCAAGATCAGCCCAGGGCGAACTGCGGAGACTCTTTGGCTGCCGCTTTTTTCCTACGAGGGAGATCTCGACGAGTTTTTCTGTTTCTCTGACAGAAAGGGATCCGGTAGCCACCATTTTGCCGATTTTGAGCTGCTCCTCCGTGGATTGGAGGCTGAGAAGGGCTTTCGCATGACCGGTTGTCAAGATTCCCCCTTCGACGAGTTCCTGTACGTCGGGGTGAAGATGAATTAGGCGAACAAAGTTTGCGACGGAAGAGCGATCACGGCCGACCTTTGCGGCAACCGCGTCCTGGGTAAGGCCGAATTCATTCATCATTCGGGAATACGCCCGGGCAGTCTCCATCGGATTGAGGTCTTCTCGTTGGAGATTCTCAACCAATGCTAGTAAGAGAGACTCTTGATCGCTGCAATTGCGAATGACGACCGGGATGGTCTCGAGACCGGCTTCTTTTGCGGCGCGCCATCGGCGTTCTCCGGAAATTAATTCGTAGATGCCGTCACCCTTGCGGCGGACCATAATCGGTTGAAGAACTCCGCTCTCTTTGATGGAAGCCGCCAGTTCAGCAAGTTCCACCTGGGGGAATGTGTGCCGCGGTTGATAGCGATTGGGCACAATGTTCTCGATCCGTATACGCTGGATATCGGCCGGCTCCGCTGGCGGGCTCACTTTGGAGGATGGGAGGAGGGCGCCGAGTCCTTTACCGAGGGCTTTTTTCTCCATGTGCTATAAACTCCTTAGCTAAAGTTACGTATGCTTGTGAGCCGGCAGATGCCACGTTGTACAAGATTCCCGGTCGACCATAACTTGGGGCTTCTGCGAGCGAGACATTGCGCGGGATGACGGCCTGATAGACCTTATCGACGAGATGGGACCGTATTTGTTCGGCGACCTGTCTGGATAAGGTATTACGGGAGTCATACATGGTCAAGACAATACCCTCTAGCTCTAGACTTGAGTTAAAGGATTGTCGGACAAGATCGATGCTCCCGATAAGCCTGGTTAGACCTTCCATCGCGTAATATTCGCATTGGACCGGTATTAGAACCGAATCTGCGGCTGTAAGCGCATTGATGGTGAGAATTCCAAGAGCTGGAGGGCAATCTAGAAAGATAAAGTCATATTTCTCTCTGATCTCATCGATGATGGTTCTGAGATGACCTTCACGCCCTTCGATGTTGACGAGCTCAACTTCAGCCCCTGCAAGATCCGCGTTGGCCGGTAAAAGCGAAAGCCCTGCAACGGATGTCTCTATTGAAGATTCTTGGATCGTACTGGTTTTGACAAGGCAACTGTAAGTCGTGCTCTTCAAGGACCCTTGATCGACGCCGAGGCCGCTCGTCGAGTTCCCTTGTGGGTCCATATCGATGAGCAGTACGGATTTTCCTTCTAACGCAATGGCGGACGAAAGATTTATGGCCGTAGTGGTCTTACCAACTCCGCCCTTTTGATTAGCGACTGCAACAACTTTTCCCATGAAGAGCTCCTACAACAGATTTGTGGATTTGTTCCACGTGGAACACTAACAATGTTTCATTTCAGCAGAGGGTATAGCAATTGAAATAACCCTCCGCCCATACCCTTTCTGAAGCTGAAATGTGTATTCATTCATCAATGACCAGTTTGGAGAAAGATCTGATCGGTTAATCGGCTGTGACGAGTAGAGAATGGCCTTCCCTCCATGCCGAAGGAGCCTACTTCCGTCGCGCAAGATCACGTCATGCTTCAATGCACGGGTGGTCAAGTAGTCAAATGATTCATCTGGTGGGCGACCGTTGAGGAAACTTTCTAGTGTCCCCTCAAATACGTTGACGTTTTCAAGCCGAAGGAGGCCTGTGATGAAATGAAGGAAGGAGGACTTCTTTCGCACAGGCTCGACGAGAGTAATGTGAAGGTCCATCCGCGCAATTTTTAGAGGGATTCCAGGAAATCCAGGCCCGGTTCCGATATCGATGAGCCTGGCGCCAGCCTTAATGTCATCGGCTTTGAGCGCGGCAAGAGAGTCCACAAAGTGTTTGATGATAATCTCATCGTCTAAGGTGATGCTGGTGAGATTGAATGTTTGATTCCAGAGTTGAAGCTGCTTAAGGTACACCATGAACCGTTGCGCCTGGTCGGTGCTGAGTGGAATACCAATTTCAGCCGAGCTTTCCTGTAGCAGTAAGAAAGGTGAACTCGCTTGTTCCACGTGGAACAATTACGCTGATGAGGAGGTGAGGTCAATAGGGATTTTATGACCCTATTTGTCGAGCAGGATGGAGCTGGCGCCGGTTCTTTTCTATAGCAACCAGAAGCAAAGATATGGCGGCTGGAGTTACGCCGGATATTCTCGATGCCTGGCCGACTGTCTCCGGCCTTACTCTATTGAGCTTCTCTCGAACTTCACTGGAAAACCCTGAAACCCTGTTGTAATTGAACGCATGGGGAATCAACTTTTGCTCAAGTTTCTTAAATTTTTCAACTTGCTGGATCTGCCGACGTACATAGCCTTCGTATTTGATCTGGAGCTCGACTTCTTCACAGATTTCATCATCCGGAATGAACGGCATTTCAAAAGTTCTTAAGAGCTCTTGATAGCTCGATTCCTGTCGACGAAGAAGCTGCGCCATTGTCATGGCAGACGAGGCGTTCTCAAGGTACGTGCCTTTGGCCTGCAAACGGATTTCCTTGGTGAATGGTGCCCTGGCTGTATTCAGGTACTCGATCTCATTTTCGATCAGCCGTTTCTTCGACAAAAACCTCTCATGCGCATCCTCGGGAATCAGACCAACGCCATATCCAACCGGCATGAGTCGAAGGTCTGCATTGTTGTGGCGAAGAAGTAATCGGTACTCTGCTCTTGACGTGAACATTCGATAAGGCTCGTAGGCATCTTTCGTGATGAGATCATCAATAAGCACCCCGATATAGGCTTGGGACCGGTCCAGGATGAGGGGCGGCTTCTCTCGCAACTTCAGAACGGCATTGATACCGGCAACCAAACCCTGCGCCGCCGCTTCCTCATATCCTGAAGTCCCGTTGATTTGTCCTGCGTGATAGAGACCTGCGATCTGCTTTGTTTCGAGTGTTCGGTAGAGTTGACGAGGGGGAAAGTAATCGTACTCAATCGCATAGCCCGGTTTGAGCATTTTGGCATGCTCCAATCCAGGGATGGTCTTCAGCATAGCGGTCTGAACGTCAACCGGCAGGCTGGTTGAAATACCGTTTGGGTAAAATTCGATCGAGTCGAGGCCCTCAGGCTCGATAAAAATCTGGTGACGTTCCTTCTCGGCAAAACGCACGACCTTGTCCTCGATGGAAGGACAGTACCGAGGTCCGGTAGATTCAATCACACCGCTGTACAGGGGAGAGCGGTCGAGATTCTCTTGAATGAGGTCGTGTGTCTCTCGGCTAGTATAAGTCAAGTGACAGAGAACTTGTCTGGTCGTGATGCGCTGGGTGCGATAGGAGAAAGGCTGAGGCGGACTATCACCGGGCTGAGGAGTCATCACCGAGAAGTCAATCGTCGCCTTGTCCAATCGGGGAGGCGTCCCGGTCTTGAGCCGTCCGACGTGAAATCCGAGGTCCCGCATGCAATCGGAAAGGTGCTCGGCTGAGGCTTCTCCCGCGCGACCGGCCGGGAAATGGTTGAGCCCGATATGGATAAGTCCCTTAAGGAAAGTACCTGAGGTCAGTATGACTGCTTTGGCATTGATCGTCTCACCTGAGCCCGTCACAATGCCGGTTACCGTACCTCCGGTCACGAGCAGTCGATCCACGACTCCTTCCGCCAGGGCAAGGTGCTCTTGCGAGGCGAGGGTCTCCAGCATAACCATGCGATACAGCGATTTGTCGCATTGGGCGCGCAACGCGCGCACCGCCGGGCCTTTGCTCGTATTGATGAATCTAAATTGAATCCCGGAGCGATCCGTATTCCGCCCCATCTCACCGCCGAGCGCGTCGATTTCCTTTACGAGGTGTCCCTTGGCGATCCCGCCGACTGCCGGATTGCACGACATCTGTGCGATTCGGCTAAGCTCCATCGTCAAGAGCAAAGTTCTAGACCCCATTCGTGCCGCAGCCAACGCTGCTTCGCAGCCGGCATGACCGCCCCCTACGACAATGACGTCAAATGCTGTGGCCACCGCTTCCTCTACTTACCGATACAAAACTCGGAAAAAATGCGGCCCAAAACTTCATCACACGTAATTGCCCCGATAATCTCGCCCAGCGCATCAGCAGCGCCTCGGAGATCGACCGCCACAAACTCAGGCTCTATGCCTCGTTCAATCGAGGCCAGTGACTCTTGGAGTGATGCCTCGGCCCGCTCAAGCGCAACACGATGCCGAACATGAGTGACAACAACACCATCGCTCGGCTCAAAGGAAGGCTTCACAAATTGTGTCCGAATCGCGTGCTTCAACGTCTCCAGTCCCTCTCCTGTGCGAACAGAAATGGGAAAAACCTTGCACCCGGTGCGAGTGCAAAGTAGGTCGGATAGCGATTGTACCGAGGCACCGTCGACTAAATCGATCTTATTAACGAGAAGAAAGCATTGGAGCCCAAGAGACGGAAAACGGAAATTCTCCATCTCCAATCTCGACAATTGAGCGCCATCCAAGACATGCAAGACGATGTCCGCCTGGTCCTGGGCCTCCTTGGACCGACGAATGCCTTCCAGTTCGACGAGGTCGCTTGTATCACGCAGCCCGGCGGTGTCGACCAACGTGACGCGCAGTCCGTGCCAGACGACCGATTCTTCAATAATGTCGCGAGTCGTGCCTGGGATGTCGGTCACAATCGCTCGGTTCTCGCGCAGTAAACTATTCAGCAAACTTGATTTGCCGACATTGGGCTCCCCGGCAATCACCACTCGCACTCCATCGCGCAGTACGCGCCCGGTCTCAGCAGTCGTCAACATCCGCCGAACAACATCCAGCGTCTCCTGCAGAGAGACGATCATCTCATCGCGTCCCAGGAACGCAATATCTTCATCAGCGAAGTCGATTCCTGCTTCGAGGTGAGCCAACAGGCTTACGATACCGGTGCGCAGTCGGTTGACTTGCTGCGCCAGTTCGCCGCGGAGCTGGCGTTGTGCCAATTTGAGTCCAAGTTCTGATTTTGCTCTGATGGTATCCAGCACAGCCTCAGCCTGAGACAAATCCAGGCGGCCGTTCAAGAATGCCCGTTTCGTAAACTCTCCCGCTTGTGCAAGACGAGCTCCGGCAGTGATGCAGGCGTCACAGACTCGTTGCAGAACTAACCCACTTCCGTGGCAATGAATCTCAACCACGTCCTCCGCCGTAAAAGATCGAGGCGCCTTCATATAAACCACCAGGCCTTCGTCGATTATCTGCGCGGTCAACGGACGTGACTTGAGGGCCGAGCAATCTCCGATTGAAGAACCAGGCGGAAAGAGAATATCGGCCAGGTGCAGCTTGTGGGATACGAGTGTATGAAGCGATCTCTTGGAACGCAGCCGAACAACACGGCTCGCTACGTCAACGGCATGCGGCCCGCTAATCCGAACGACACCGATACCTCCCTCACCGGCAGGAGTAGCAATTGCACAAATCGTATCCTCGAGCGTCCCGACGGTCGGCATGTTCACACACGTTCGGGCAGACCATTCATAACAAGCGAACCTGAGCGAGCTTCATTTCTTACCACCTTGTTCGTCCACTGTCGGTGCAATGGTGGGAGATCGAAAGATAAAGCGATCCGTGATGAACTGTTGGAGGATACTGAGCACATTATTAGTCAACCAATACAACACAAGGCCGGCAGGAAAATTGATAAACAGGAAGGTCATGAGCACCGGAAGCATCAGCATGACTTTCGCCTGAGTCGGGTCCATGGTAGTCGGTTGGATCTTTTGCATGACCACCATGCTGAATCCCATGATGATAGGCAGAATATAGTAGGGATCCTGAACCGAAAGATCGGTGATCCACAACCCCAACGGCGCTTGGCGCAAATCGATCGTCATATACAGAATATTGAACAGGGACACGAACACCGGCATCTGCAACAACATAGGGAGACAGCCCCCCACGGGATTGACCTTGTGATCCCGGTAGAGCTTGATGAGCTCCTTGTTCAAGCGATCACGATCGTCTTTGAATTTCTCCTGGATAGCCGCCACCTTGGGCTGGACGCCCTGCATCTTCTTCATCGATGTGTAACTCTTGTATTGCAGGGGTACAAACAACAGCTTGATGCTCACGGTCAGGAGGATGATGGTCACTCCATAATTATGGGTATAATCATTGATGTAACGCAGCACGTAGAAGATGGGCTTGGCCACGGCCCTGACCATGTCCCAGCTTCCGAAAAGGAACCATCCAAAATCGATGGTATCTTCGAGTCTAATTTGCAAACTCTGAAGCGTGTCATACTCCTTGGGACCGGCGAATAGCTGGAGTCCGAGAAGTGCATCCGACGAATCGACCGTCAAACGAACCGCGGTAGAAACGAGCTTGTCCCCTTGTTTCTTGGGAAAAACGGACGCACTTGTCTGTGGAATAAGCGCAGAAATGAAATACTTATCTTGTAGTGCGACCCATTTCACAGAGCCCTTGCGTTCAGTTTCTGATTCCGGCATGTCGTGTTCAATCTTATCGTCAATGAGCGAGGCCGCTCCGACAGAACCGATGAAGCCTTCTCCCCAATCCACAACCCCAAAATTCGTCCCCAAACCGACTTTCACCCCCCCCGCGAGCCCGCTGGATTTCAACGCGATGTCCACGACATAGCTATCGGCGTGAAAGGTCAGTTGTTTTTCCAACCGTACGCCGGTCGCTGGATTACCGTAATAGAAGGTCATATGGCCCGTGGGGTGGCCCTGGTCCAAGGTCGTAAAGTCCTTTTCAACCTTGTAAATTCCCTCGCCTAATTCCTTTGAATGAGAGGCGTCATCCGCAGCGATCGTCAGGGGCGCGGCAAACTTGCCTCCTTGTCGCACGAGTTGCACTGCGGACTTTCCATCCGAACTGCTTCGATAGCGTTTGAGTTCCCAGCTAATCAGCGCAGCTCCACGGGTCGTGAACTTAGCCCGATAGAGATCCGTTTCAACCTCGATGAATTCCATTGCGGGAGGTTCTCCACGCGGCTTTTGAGCCTGGCTGTCCTCACCCGAGGGTGCTGGCTGCGCTGTTTCCTTGGCCGCGGGAGCGCTTGAGGTCGGAGAGCCGGGGCTCGTACTCGAAGGGGATGAGGTATCGCTCGTGGAAGACTCGGCCGGTTCAGAAACGGTCGGTTGAGGAAGCAGGCCCAACTCTTTGAGCAGGTACTCGTACCCAAAGATGATCGCAAGGGAGAGTACCAAGAACACGATGACTCGCTTTTCCATGAAGAGGCTATGCTTTCTTTAAAAGATGTAATGGTCGCTACTTGACCGGGTCTTCTCCCCCGGGATGGAAGGGGTGACATTTCATAAGCCGGAGGATGGCTAGGCCAAGCCCCTGTAACGCTCCGTATTTGGTGATTGCATCCGAGGCATATTGCGAACAACTGGGATCAAATCGGCATGTACGACCGTACAACGGGGAAAGCACCAGGCGATATCCTTGAATCAGCCACAGACAGAGCGATTGCATATCACTATGATCTTGATCGAAGAAGGTGCAGACGCTCAAGCGAGGTCCTCCACGCGTTGACCAACCCATCCCGGGACTGCAGTAGTGCGTCCCGCTTTGGAAACACGAGAAGTCCCCGGCCCGGAACCAAGTCCGGATGTAATTGCCTCACCAATTCGCGAAAGACTCGCTTGACCCGATTGCGTCGGACCGCATTTCCAAATCGCTTCCCGACGATAATCCCCACGCGACTCGGGGCATCATCCATCTTGTACACCAAGAGATTGAAGAGAGCGGTCGAAATTCGGCGTCCATGATGTTTGACAATTTGGATGTCCCGGTTACTGCGCAAAAAAATGTCATCGCGTCCTTGCGTTTTCGGTGTCATTTAGAAAAGGGGTGTTTCTTCGCCGCATCCCATCCGTTCATGATCCCGAAGAAGACTCTAGCTGGTAGGTGAACGCATGCTCAACAGCAACGAGCGATCGGAGAGCGACCAGAAGAACACCTGCTGATCCGACACGATGTGTCTAGACGGTCAACCGAGCTCGCCCCTTCGCCCTCCGGCGGGCCAGCACCTTGCGTCCATTTTTGGTGCTCATACGCTTCCGAAATCCGTGCTCACGCTTCTTTTTTAAGTTGGACGGTTGTTGAAATGTGAAAGACATAGCCCCCCCTCCGTTCCCACTCTTTGAATAATCAGTTCAAATGAACGCGGAATTATAGGGGAGGCCTTTGGGCCTGTCAATTTTCATGCTTCCTGACACGATTAGATCCTTCTAGGAACGCCGCCTTCGGCGGCTAATTTAGTTAGCGATAGAGATCAGCAACGTTGAGGCGCTTTTGCATCCTGCCACCAGAATGCCACAAAACTGCTGCTCTCAGATGATCAAAACTCCTCATAACTCGGCGAAATAGATTGAATCTTTACCAAATAAGGACGATTATCGGTGGCACCGAGCTTGCTGCATATTTCGACGCTGCGAGTATGCCTGACGGTCTAAGTCTGTTAAGCTGGGGCATCTATGTTGAGATGAGCTTAATGAATTTTGAAGAGTAGTATCGGCTGCAGATCATGGACTGCTACAGTAGATAAACTAGATTAATCAAAGTTTGTAGGTAGAACCTGTAAGGAGGATTCTTCGTATGCTGAGAAAAGCATCCCTTGTCTCACTTGCCTTAACTCTCGTCATGATCGCTGGATGTGCGGAGCCTCCCACCCAGCAGATCCAGGAAGCGGAAAAGGCTCTTAAAGATGCACAAGAAAGCGGCGCTGCCACCTATAGCGCTGATGAGTATGCCAAGCTAGAAGGTACCCTTGCCGCATTGAGGAAAG
>JARFPM010000165.1 GCA_030444405.1 Nitrospira sp. | reverse complement strand
CTGGCCGAAGCCAGTTTGTCGAGACTGCCGAATTTCTCTAAGAGTTGATTGCGCCGAATCTCACCGATTCCGATGACTTGATCCAGTCTGGAGCTGACCAATGATTTGCCGCGCAGCTTTCGATGGAACGTGATCGCAAAGCGATGGGCTTCATCGCGAATGCGCTGGAGCAGATGGGTGGAGGGAGATTGCGGCTTGAGTACGATCGGGTTTTTTCTCCCCGCCAGGAAAACACGCTCCTCCTTGTCGCCGCGGGCCTTGGCCAGCCCAAGGATCGGTAGACTCTGTTGTCCAGCCTCTTTGAGCCCCTCCAGCGCGGCCGCCAGCTGGCCTAATCCGCCGTCGATGAGAATCAGATCAGGCTGAGCCAGGTTCTCCTCTCGCCCATAGCGACGAGTGACCACCTCTTTCATGCTTGCGAAGTCATTGGCACCAACCACCGTCTGGATTTTGAACCGGCGATAGTCCGCCTTCTTCATCTGTCCGTCTTCCCACACCACCATCGAGGCAACTGATTGGTTGCCCATCGTATTCGAGATGTCGAACCCTTCAATTCGACGTGGCGCCTGTTCCAGTCGCAGCAACCGTTTCAGTTCCTCACCGGCTTGCCGGTCAAGTTCCTCATCGCGCAGGTGCTCGGCGACGGCTGCAGCCGCATTCTCCTCGGCTAAGAGGACCAGCTGATGTTTGGCGCCGCGCTCAGGCGAACACACACGAACGGATTCTCCGCGCTTGTCGGAGAGCCATTGTTGAATCAGTGCGGCGTCTTCGAGATCGATCGGGACAAGGACTTCTCTCGGCGGCTGCCCGTCCTTGTTGTAGAACTGTTCGATGGCGGAATGCACCAGCTCTTCATCGGCGACATCGGCCGACTGGGGCCAGAAGAAGTCTTTTCGCCCGATCAGCAAGCCGCCGCGCACGAATAGAATCTGGAGGTCCACTGCCGAACCTTGTCTGGCTAAGCCGATCACGTCCTGATCGGTTGCCGAGGTCTGCGTGATCCGCTGCTTTTCCAGCATTCGTTCGATCTTGAAGAGGCGGTCCCGCAGTCGAGCGGCTTCCTCGAACTCTTCCCGCTCAGCTGCCGCTTCCATGCGGGCACGGAGGTCGTCCAGCAACTCGAGGTCCCGGCCTTCCAGAAACTGGCGGACCTGTTTGACGATCTGATGGTACTCCTCCTTCGACTGATGACCGGTGCAGGGCGCCATGCACCGCTTGATCTCAAATTCGATGCAGGCGCGGTCGGCGGTCCCGTCGATGTCGATCGAGCACGTGGCGAGGGGAAAGACGTGTTTGATGACTTTCAACGTCTCCCGAAGTGCGTTCGCCGGTGTATAAGGGCCGTAATAGATGGCCCCGTCCTTTTGGACGCGGCGCACGATCGAGAGTCGGGGAAAGTCGTCTTTGATGGGTAGCCGCACATAGGGGTATTGCTTGTCGTCCCGCAACACGATGTTGAAGCGGGGTTTATGGCGCTTGACCAGGTTGCTCTCAAGAATCAGGGCTTCGAGCTCAGATCGGGTCACCATCGTCTCTACGTCGGCGATGTGGCTGACGAGAAGACTGGTCTTGGGACTATGGTCTGCACCCTTCTGGAAATAGGATCGGACGCGGTCGGCGAGGACCGCGGCTTTTCCGATGTAGATGATTTCTCTTTGCTCGTTCTTGAACAGGTAGACGCCAGGCTGATCGGGAAGGTGTGCGAGTTTTGACTGGAAGTCAACAGTCATCGGTCACTAGTCAATGGTCATTAGCAGAGCAAGAAGAGAACATGTCCCATTGTACAACTCGATAGGCAATGAGGCTATTCCAGATTGGTGAATGTCTTTGGAGGGCCTATGGATTTGATATAGGCGTTAAGTGTTCGTAAGAAAGTTGTCAGTTCGCGGTCCAATTCTTGGTGCAGGGTTGGCATAATATACCCTTCATCAAGGCAGGTGAGAAGATGGTCCTGAGCCTCGCAGGCAGAACCGCGAGCGATCCGACAGAACTGCACATTTTCTTTATAGTGAAACCGGCCAAAGCCTTCTGCGATGTTCGCGGTGAGGGAGATGGCTGCCGCTCTGATTTGACCGTGGCTGCCGCTCTGATTTGACCGGTAAGATTGTAGCGCTCATCTGTCGGTAAGGTTTTAGCGAGCTCATACAGCTTCCTGCGGAGCGACCTGCCGAGCTTCCATACCTCAAGGTCCTGGAATGTTCTTGCAGTAGCCATTTGTTCTCGAATGACCAATGACCGCTGACCAATGACTTTCTACCGTAATCCTCGCACAAACGACGGACTCAAGGTGCCTCGTGCCACTTCGGCAACGGGGCCCTTCATGGTCAGGCTGAAGTCTGAAGCCACATCGATATGCAGCACCCCCCCAGGCATCGTCACGGTGACGGGGCTCCGCACAAGTCCTAAGCGTACCGCTGCGCCGGCTGCAGCACAGGATGAAGAGCCGGAAGCCTGCGTCTCTCCGGCGCCTCGTTCCCAGATGAGAATAAAGATTTCCTTGGGTCCTGTTGGAACGGCTAGTTGCACATTCGTTCGTTTCGGAAACAGCTGGTGGTGTTCCAGGGCCGGCCCAAGCGCCAAAAGTTCTTCCCGGGACCAGGATTCTCCGGCGGGCTTGAAGACGACACAATGTGGATTACCGACGCTCACGCCGGTAAACGTCAGGGTCCGCCCCGCTGCGTCGATCGGCTGCTGAATCAACTC
>JARFPM010000105.1 GCA_030444405.1 Nitrospira sp. | reverse complement strand
CGATATCGCTCAGTTTGCCGTCACGCACAACGTTCACGTACTGCTGCTCCAGGAGGCCGTCTTGAGTGATGTCGATCGCATCCAAGATATCCTTGGTACGTCTGACAGTGCCCGTGACTTGCAGCGCGTGCTGAATCAGCGCAGTTCGGAGCCATATGAGCTAAGAGTTGCATGGGAAACCGGTATCCCACTCGTCCTTACTACCGCCAATGCGATCTTGAGTCGCTGCGATATCACCCGCCACTTCTCCGCCTTTCTCCCGATTGAGTCGGAGGAAGCGTTCGAAGGGATCGATTTCAAGCTCACCAGGAATGTCCAAGTGGCCCAGCTGAACCTCCCGGGGTATGGAACTCTCCATATCTATAACACGCATCTGTGTGCCGCCTGTTCAGTCGATTCGCTCCAGCGGCAGGTCGAGGCAGTGCTGAATGTCGTGGAGCGTGTGGAGGGGAGGTCCGCCGCAAATCATGTGGTAATCGGGGGCGATTTCAACCTGGATCGTGCGAAGGGGGCAGCCGAGCGAATGATCTACGAGATCATTGCGCGAGCAGGCTTTCGGGATCTCTATGCCGAGTACCGGCAGACCACATTCGGGGATGCACGCGACAGCCTCTGCTGGAATGGAAAAGCTGACATTCACTGCACGGATGGCGTGAGCCCGCTACTGGGTCTGATCGCTCAGAGAACTGGTACCGGGTTTTCCCGGCCAGCGCGAATCGATTATCTCTTGCTGCGTGGTTTGGATACTGTGCGAGCCAGTCGAGTCATCTTCAATCCCGGCAATACCGCAACCGGTCCGATTAATGCTGCCGACCCAGCGGTATCCGATCATAGTGGCGTCTTCGCGGAAATCGTGCTACGGAGATGAAGGGTTATGGCAGATTGACCGCAACTTAGGTCGACGTTCTTCCCACAGTAGGAGCGATGACAAAGAGTCTCTCTTCTCGTCAAGAGATGGATCGGAACAGGGAACGTCACCTTCTCGAAAGCACACAATAGAACCAGTCACCAGGGTACTGCTGCTTGATTACTTACACTCCTTCCCATTGAAGTACATGCAGGTCGATTCGCCTGATTTGACCTTCCAGGTCTTGATGAGCGGACGTTTATCCTCCCCCCGCATCTCAACGACGAAATCCACAAGGCCGGAAATGGGAAGCTTTTCCATGTGAGGTTTTGCGGCCTCCGGCACTTCGATATAAAACACACTGGCACTCGTCGAGATGAGAATCTGATTCTGCTCCTTGTCGATGTAAATCACCGGACTGTAAAAACTGCGATCTTCAGCGAACACCTGTGTGACCGGCGAGGTGACCGCACACAACAACAGGAGAAAACCGTAGGTGAGTAGTTGTCGCACATCCATTGGCAATGCTTTTCGTCCGGATGACGGTAGAACATTAGTACATTCCGAGAAAGATGTGAACTCCAAAAAGTGGTTCAACGGATGAGAACGTCGGCAGGGGTCACGCGTCCGGACTTGATCCAATAGGTCTTCACGTCCGGTTCCGGATTCATGAGTGAAACCAGGAGATAGGCGGGAAGGGGAAGGTTGATCTTAGGCCAAATCTCTTCGTAGTCGGTGGCGATTTTAATATCGGTAACCGAAGGGCGGGCCGGATCATGGGGGTGCGAGTGATAGACAACTTGTAGATCGAGTCCGTTGTTGCGCATGTCCTTCTTGGCGGTCGAGAAATCCTGCATGTCCATGACGAAGGCAATTTCTGCGCGCTCAGTCGGTGATAGACGCTCAAGATGGGCGGATTTGGCCGAATCGAATGACGATAGATTTTGTGCGCCTTCCATCGCGACGATGTTCTTAATGCGATAGAGACGGCTGACGATACCGTCAGTTCCGGCGAGCAATCCGCAGCATTCGTACGGAGCGAGTTGCTTTGCATGGTCGATGATGTCGTCGAGGATATGCTGTGGAATCACCAAGTCAGCCACGATAGTCCACTAGATGGTGCAGCTGACCGCATAATCCAGGCTCAAATCCTTGATTTTTGGATTTGGTCCGCAGAGCGGACAGGCCGGATCCTTCGGACGGTTGACCTTGCGGAATTTCATGTCGAGCGCATCGTAGATCAATAATTTATCAGCGATCGTTTCTCCGATACCGAGGATTTCTTTGATCGCTTCTGAGGCCTGGAGAATTCCCATCGTACCCGCGAGGACGCCCAGCACACCCGCTTCTTGGCAATTCGGGACCAGCCCGGCCGGCGGGGGTTCGGGATAGAGACAGCGGTAGCAGGGATAGCCTTGGTGCGGTTTGATCGCCGTCAGCTGACCCTCGAACCGAAACATGCTGGCGGAGATCAGCGTCTTTTTGGCAAAGAAACAGGCGTCGTTCACGAGAAACCGGGTCGTGAAGTTGTCCGATCCGTCCAGTACGATATCGTATTGCGAGACGAGGGGGAGGATGTTTTCTGCATCGACCAACTGATGATACGTCTTGATGGTGATGTCAGGGTTAATGGCCGACAAGGTTTTCCGGCCGGACTCAACCTTCGGCTGCCCGAGCGTTGCGGTCGAATGCATGATCTGTCTTTGTAGATTTGAGAGGTCAACGACATCCCCATCAACCAAGCCGATTGTCCCAACGCCGGCGGCAGCGAGATATAGACCGGCTGGAGAGCCCAGGCCACCAGCGCCGATCAGCAGGACCTTGGCTCGTTTAAGCTTAAGTTGTCCTTTGCCGCCAACATCTTGAAGGATGATGTGCCGGCTGTAACGTTGAATTTCCGATTCGGACAGGTTCATGGTTATTCGACCACGTTGAGCTCAATCGGATCGACGACACAGCCCTTTTTTCGCAGGCCTTCAATCGCGCGCTCGATCTCGGCTGTTTCGCCAGAGATTTCGACATCCGCCCACCCTGTGGTATCCCGAACATCTGCACGCCTGACATCGGTCACAACATTATATTCGCGCCCGATCTGATAGATAATGGGTTGCCGAATCGTATCTTCTGGAAAGCGAATATGGAATCGCAAGTGTGAGACATGTGCCATGGTTAGCCTCCCGCGATCGCCGGCACGATCGAGACTTCATCGCCGGTTTTCAATGCGGTGTCTTTCCCCTTCAGGAAGCGGATGTCTTCTTCGTTGACATAGATGTTGACGAACCGGCGCAGCTCGCCGTTGTCGTCGCAGAGGCGCGCCTTGATGCCGGGATAGGACGCTTCCAGCGTGTTGACCAGGTCCGTGATGGAACCGGCGGCCACGTCGACTTCGCCCTGATTCTTCGTCAACGGTCTCAGCGGAGTTGGAATACGGACTTTAATCATGCGTCACCACCACCGTTTTTCCCGACCTTAAATGTTTTTTCAAAGGCCACGAGGCTCGGTTGAATACGAGTCGGCCGTCCGACGGCATCGATGACTGCTTCCTGCGTCTTTAATCCGTTGCCCGTGATATAGGCGACCGTCACCTCGTTTTTCTTAATGACTCCTTGCTTCACCAGCTTCTTCAGAACACCGATGGTCACACCGCCGGCCGTTTCTGCAAAGATGCCTTCAGTTTGTGCCAGCAGCTGGATGCCTTCAACGACTTCTTCATCCGTCACCATGTCCATGGACCCACGACTCTCGGCGGTCGCTTTGAGCGCGTAATAGCCGTCTGCCGGGTTGCCGATTGCGAGCGATTTGGCGATCGTCTTCGGCTTGACCGGCTTGAAAAAGTCGCGGCCGGCTTTGAAGGCGGTCGAAATCGGTGAACAGCCTTCCGCTTGGGCGCCGTTGATCTTCGTGCGGACTTCGTCGATGAGCCCGACGTACTTCATTTCGTGTAGGCCCTTCCAAATCTTGGTCAAGAGCGAGCCTGACGCCATGGGAATGACGACCTGATCCGGCGTTTTCCATCCCAGCTGCTCCACAGTCTCGAACGCCAGCGTTTTAGAGCCTTCAGCATAGTAGGGACGGATGTTGATGTTCACGAACGCCCACCCATGTTCAGCGGCAATCTCGCTGCAGAGCCGGTTGACATCGTCGTAGTTGCCCTCGATCTCAACGACGTGCGGCTTATAGATCAGGTTGCCGAGCACCTTCGCGGCTTCAAGGTCTCCGGGGATAAAGACGTAGCAATGGAGATTGGCGGAGGCAGCGTGGGCAGCCACGGAGTTCGCCAGGTTTCCGGTCGACGCACAAGCCACCGTTTCGAAACCGAGCTCGCGTGCGCGTGTGAGGGCCACGGCGACGACGCGATCTTTAAACGACAGAGTCGGATGGTTGACAGTGTCGTTTTTGATGTAGAGCTCGTCGAGCCCAAGATACGCGCCAAGGTTTCTCGTCCGCACGAGCGGGGTGAACCCGGCGTGCGGCCCCACGAAGTTCGTTCCTTCGACCGGCAACAGGTCGAGGTAACGCCACATGCTGTGTGGGCCATCCTCGATCTTCTTACGCGAAATCGACGTCTTGATCTCGTCGTAGTTGTACTTCACCTCGAGGGGACCAAAGCACATTTCGCAGACGTGGATCGCCTTCGTCGGGTATTCCTTGCCGCACTCGCGGCAAACCAGCGCTTTCATTTTGCTCATCGTCGCACCACCTTATCAAATCCTATGCAGATGGACGCATGGCGCATCCGGCATAGGGATCCCCATCGTCGAACAGTTCGGTAATCGTCGGATGTTCCCCGCAGAGCGCACAATTCGGGTTACGGCGGACTTTGATTTCTCTAAATTGGGTTTTGCGTGCATCGAAGTCCAGCAGACGATCCGTCAGCGGTCGTCCTATACCGAGGACAAGCTTCAAGGCTTCTGTCGCTTGAATCGTTCCGATAATGCCTGCCAAGACCCCGATGACTCCGGCTTCTTGGCAGGATGCAACCAGACCGGGCGGCGGAGGCGCCTTGAACACACAACGATAGCAAGCCGATTTCTTCGGGATGATGGTCGTGACACGTCCGTCGAATCGCAG
Source organism: Nitrospira sp. (assembly GCA_030444405.1). Lineage (GTDB taxonomy): Bacteria > Nitrospirota > Nitrospiria > Nitrospirales > Nitrospiraceae > Nitrospira_D. The sequence goes on along the minus strand of JARFPM010000105.1, from coordinate 3,251 downwards.
AATGCCACCATGGACCAGCGGCTTGCCGGCGAAAAAACAGGCGTCGTTGATCAGAAACTTGGCCGGAAAATTATCGACTCCATCGATGACGACGTCATAGTCGCCGAAGATCTTGAGTGCATTTCCGGCCGTGAGCCGTTCTTCGTACATCGACACGGAGACGTCGGGGTTCAACGCCTGGATCTTTTCTTTGCCCGAGAGGACCTTGGGGCGACCCACGTCGGGAGTATGGTGAAGAATTTGGCGCTGGAGATTGGTCAGATCCACCACGTCGCTATCAATCAACCCAATGGTGCCGACTCCTGCTGCGGCCAAATACAATGCGGCAGGGGAGCCGAGACCACCGGCACCGACGAGAAGAATCCGGGATTTGGCGATTTTCTTCTGTCCTTTGCCGCCGACTTCAGGCAGCAGGATATGCCGACTGTAGCGGTTGATTTGTTCTTCAGTGAATTCCATGTGTCACGGATGCTGAATGGTCTAAGGCACTGCCGGCTCACCGTCTCGCACAGACGTGGCGCTCTTTCTTCATCGCGCCGTGCGCCTCGCTGGAGACCATTTTGAGCATCTCTCCTAACAACTGCTCGATCATCAAATATTGAAGTATTTCTCGATGCTGATATAACGCTCGCCGGTGTCGCACAGGATAGTGACGACATTCTTGTCAGGTCCCAGTTCGTCAGCGATCTTTTGGGCGGCAAACACGTTCGCGCCGGCGGAGATCCCCACCAGCAGGCCTTCCTTCTTGGAGAGTTGCTTCGCGGTCTGATAAGCTTCGTCGTCCGTCACGGTAATCACGCGGTCGAGAATTTTTCGGTTGAGGACCTTGGGAATAAAGCCCGCACCGATCCCTTGAATCTTATGTGGTCCTGGATCGCCGCCGGACAAGACCGGTGAGCCGGCTGGTTCGACCGCGATCACTTTGATCTGCGGGTTCTTTTCCTTGAAGACTTCACCGCATCCCGTGATGGTCCCACCGGTTCCAACAGCCGCCACAAACGCATCGATCTTGCCTTCGAGGGCGTCCCAAATCTCCGGTGCCGTCGTCATCCTGTGCATGGCGGGGTTGGCAGCATTCGAGAACTGATCCGGCATAAAGTACGACGGATTCTGGGCCAAGATGCTTTCCGCCTCTTTAATGGACCCTTTCATGCCCTCCCAGGCCGGTGTCAGCACCAGCTGTGCGCCATACGACGACAGCAAGCTGGCCCGTTCCATGCTCATGCTTTCCGGCATCACAAGGATCAGTTTGTACCCACGCACTGCCGCGACCAAGGCCAATCCGATACCCGTGTTTCCGCTGGTCGGTTCAACGATGGTTCCGCCCGGCTTGAGCTTCCCCAGACGTTCAGCCTCATTGATCATGTTGAGGCAGATCCGATCCTTGACGCTGCCGCCGGGGTTGAAAAACTCAACCTTCCCGTAAATCGTCGCAGAGCCGGGCTTTGAAAGGCGGTTCAACCGAACAAGTGGAGTCCTGCCGATCAGCTCGGTGATATCTTTGTGCAGCGTCGTAGTCACCGGCCTCCTCCCATATAAAAGAGGAACTCCACGTGATCTCCTTCATTGAGGTGGGTCGTGGCAAGATGGTCACGATCCAGCACCTTGTCGTTGACCTCGACGGCGACCATCTGCGGCTCGATGTTCTTTGTCTTCAGCAAATCGAGGACGGTTCCGCTCTGGATGTCCTCCGGCTTTCCATTGATCTTGACCTGCACAAATTCTCCCAAGTAGGCTTAGACATTAAAGAATTTTCAAACTAGCAAAGGCATGCTCTGCTTGTCAAGGCTACGTCGTCTGCGTGATGAGACATGAATGCTCAATCGGATTCATGCTAAGGGGGCATCTGTTGAGAAGAGGAGATTGGCTTGAGAGGGTTGCTTGACTTTGATCCGGCCCGTCGCCACTATGCCGCCTGCAAGGACGTCAGATGTGGAAAAAGAACTTTCTCTTTCGCGCCGCTGAATCGACGCCGTTGACCGAGTCCGAGAACGAGCTGTTCCATGATACGGAACCGGCGCTGGACAGTGCAGGCCTTGTTCTGGACAAGTTTCTCTCGGTGTGGGTACAGGGCGAAGGGACGGAGGAGAAGCCGTCGACCTTTACGAATCTCTATGTCCGAACCGCGATGCTGGATGTGAGGAAGCACGTGAGTCTGCTCCAGCCGCTTCAAGGTCGCTCACATCAGATCAAGCACCTGCTCACAAAGGAGCAGAAAGAGTTTCTTCGACGATGGCTTCAGGTGCATGCCCCGGAGGCCTGGGAGTCGTCTGGGGACCACTTCCGCGACCTCTTCGAGCTGGAATGATCCGGCCTTCGCCCTTCCGATTATCCACGCAGTGCTGCCGAGGGTTCATCATCTGGCTGCTTGCCGCAGTTCTGCTCGGTCCAAGCTGGGAGGTCTCAGCTGCATCGATAGAAGTGTGGTATGGGCCGGAGGATAAGCCGCTCGAACATCTCGTACGGATGTATGATCGTGCCACACGATACATCTTCGTTGCCGTATACGGGTTGACGTCGCCGCTCACGGTGAAGGCGCTGGTCGAGGCGAAAAGGCGCGGGGTGGATGTTCGTATCGTGACGGATCGCGAGCGACTTGAGGACGTGAAGCAACAGACGGCCCTCTCAACCTTGCGCGAAGCCGGGATTCCGATCAAGATCAATCGGCACGATGGTCTCATGCATTTGAAACAGGCGGTGATCGACGACGAGATCAATACCAACGGGTCCATGAATCAGACGACCAGTGGAAACCGCTACAATGATGAGCGGCTGGATATCATCAGGGACCATGCGATCGCCGTCAAAGCGCGTGAAAAGTTTCTTTCGCTCTGGAAAGATCAAGAGCGATTCCAGGAGTGGAAATAGGAGGAATGTTGAGGGTAAGGTTGTAACACATTTCCATGGCCGAGGAACGCTGAGGAACAATGGCCGAAGAAACCGACATTGCCGTAGTTGGAGCTGGGGGAGGAGGGGCCGTACTGGCCCTTGCTCTGGCCCAGAAGGGGATTAAAACGATCGTCTTTGAGCAGGCACCGGGACCACCGCAGGGATTGCGCGGAGAGATCCTGCAGCCGAACGGACAACAAGTACTTGATCGTCTGGGGCTCCTGAATCGCTTGCCGGTGGAGTCTACAAGGACGGTACACAAGTTTCATTTTTGCCGTGTCGGCGGTGAGAGACTGTGCACGGTGGACTATAGCGAACTGCCTCCACCGTACAATCAAGCGGTCGTGACGCTGCCGAATGTG
>JARFPM010000104.1 GCA_030444405.1 Nitrospira sp. | reverse complement strand
ATGTGGTAGAACATCGACGGTTGCGGATCGGCTGTGCCCATCATAGCGGTGGCCCTCCTGATGGACGCTTCTCTTATCATAACGGCAGCGGGAGGAGGAGAGGGTTTGTCAACACCCTGCTAGAAGTCTTGGCTTGTGTGCGGCCGAGCCCACCCGAGTCGTTTGCTCAACTGCATGCCCATGTCATGCAACGGGCTGGAATGATCAACGGCGCCATCTGTGTGTTGGTCGCCTGGAATGAGATGCGTCAACGATTCATTCAAGCTCTTCTGAGTCTGGGCTTGCCAATTCTGGTGCTCGTCATCGTTGAAAACGGTGAGTCGTTGATTCAAGAGTTAGGGAATCCGGCAAGCCATCCTGAATGGCTACATGTCCTCACCGTTGGGGAAATTGGTCCACAGCTGGCTGCCTTATGACGCCTCCTCGATTCCTTCTCGGTGTCGTGATTGTAGTTTGGGGCTGGTACACGGGACTTGCCTGGTTTGCCGTGCCGCTCGCCATTCTGCTAGAAGCCGCCCCCTTCTTACACGTTCGTTGGACGTTCATCGATGCGCATATACAGCGGATCTGGACACTATGTGGAGTGCTTTTTCTGAGCCTGGCCGCCTTCCTCGCGCTCACCGCGACGTTTGCCACCGGCAGTCTTGCCGTGCAGCAGTTCTTCATGTGGATGCCAGTCTGTTATACCCCTCTGGTCCTGGCACAGTCCTGCAGCACCGCGGGTCGGATTGACGTGCGCCTGTTGTCCTTGCTCGCGCGAAGAACGGAAGAGAGAAAGAAACCTGCCCCAACCTGCACGGTTAACGTCGCCTATCCATTCGCTCTTCTCGCTCTTCTGGGCACCTGCGCCTCGAATCCGCGATCGCCCTGGTTCTACCTCTTGCTCGCCGTGATGGTGGGGTGGGCCCTTTGGCCGTTGAGCAGACATCGCATCCGATGGGCGGGCTTCTTCGTCCTCGCGGCGTTCTTGGGGTACGCTGGCCAGCTTGGACTTCACGAGGCGCACTCGGTGCTGGAAGGCCAGGTCTTGCAGTGGTTTACAGCCGATGGCGGCCAACGGATAGACGCCCATCGCACCCGGACCGCTATCGGGTCACTGCTGCAGCGCAAGTCATCGGATCGGATAGAGATTCGCGTGGCATCAGGACCAGGAGTCGAAGGAATGCTGTTACGCGAAGCAAGCTACGATGTCTATGTGTCGGTTCCTTCTAACGGCACGGATGCCGAACAGGGCGGCTGGTATGCCACAGGCAGCGACTTTACACCGGAGGTTCCCGACGCAGATGGCATGACATGGACGATTAATGCCACTTCCTCTGGCGCACAACGCGTCACGGTTGCACTCCCCTTTCAGGGCAATATCCTCTTGCCAGTACCGAATGGCACCACACAACTCGTCCACCTTGCAGTGAGCAGCCTTACAAAAAACCGATTTGGAAGCATGCGAGCGGGTAACGGCCCCAATCTTCTGACCTATACCGCTATTTATGATCGCGACGGAGAGAGCGTTTCTGCTCCGAGTGAGAAAGATCTAGCCGTTCCCCTGTCCGAGTCCAACGTCATACAGAGGACCGTTAAGGAATTGGGCCTGATGGAACAGAGTCCTCATGAGGTAATGGGAACGCTCGAGCACTTCTTCAGAGACCAATTTCAGTATGCATTGACCCCGTCAGGAATATCACGAGCAGGCACGACGGCCTTGGAAGACTTTCTTGGGCTTTCCCGCGCGGGACACTGTGAGTATTTTGCCACCGCGACGGTCCTCCTTCTACGCGCCGCCGGTGTGCCCGCTCGTTATGCGGTAGGGTACTCCGTACAGGAATACAGCCCGTGGGAAGGTTGGTATATTGTCCGCGGGCGTCATGCCCACGCATGGGCGCAGGCGTATGTTGATGGCGCCTGGAGAGACTTCGACACGACCCCGGCGAACTGGAATGTCGTTGAGCAATCCAACCGACAGGGGTGGAGTCAGTTGACCGATGCCTGGGATTGGTTAGCGTTTCGCCTTGCAAGCTGGCAATGGCCGGAACATCTGACTCTATCAGTCGTCTCGACCATCGGCGGAATATTCCTTGGTGGTATCACAGCGCTGGCGTGGCGTAGATACGGCCGAAAGCGAGTGGTCGACCACAATGCGAGCGGCCAGAATGGCGCAGACGTTCCGGGAAGGGATTCTGAGTTCTATGCGATCGAGCGCATTCTGCTTCGGTCGGTTCCCCGACGACACCCTGGGGAATCATTGCTCACCTGGCTCACCCATGTGCAGACATCAGGACTCATACCAGGAGCTGAGTCCCTCCGAGCAATAGCCATGATGCATTATCGCCTCCGTTTCCAATCAAACCCTCTGTCAGGACTCGAGCGTGAGGCGCTGGCCCGCGAATGCAAGATGTGGATCGCCTCATACGGCGGGATGGAAGCCAATGAAAGAGATGACTGACCGGCCCGGAGAAATTTGGTCCAGGATGAATTTCAGACTGGACCGCAATTGGCCGGGAGATTTAGCACGACCAAGCACGGAAGTCCTCCGTTAGCAACCTGGAGACTTTCTGGAGCCGATGACCTGCCGCAGTGCTGTGCAACGACCGGTCGGTCATTGCCCGCCCCTGAGAGAAGCCCCCGGAGGGCCGGAGGCTTCCCAAGAACAACCGCCTAGCGTCTCAAGGCATGAGCGGTCATCCATTTCTTCGCCTCAAAGGCGACAGTCATGAGGGCCTCAAGGTCGTTGAGACCGAACCAGGTGCTGTTGTGCCAGGTACCGGATTGGTCCTTGAATGGCCGCGAAAAGGTCGTCGCGAAGAACGGGCCCTTCTCGCTGACATTCTGCCAGATCGTGGCCTTGATGTTTCCACATCGCAGCGTCGTCGCCGGTCGTTTGGATGAGGTGGTGGTCGCCATGATGTTTCCTCCTTGTGTGAACTGATGTAGGTGACTCTCTCCCAGGAGGAAAGGTTGGTTGCTCTCTCAAGGATTTAGACTTATGCTGGTGCTGATTCAAAACCAATTATTTTTGCGATGGGAGCGAAAGCACACACGCACAAGACGCTATCGCTGGCACTGAGACGTGCAACCCCACGTGACGTTGTCGGCGTGCTTCAGCTGCAACCGGCGTTGTTCATTACTTGCACAGAGAAAGGAAATTGATCATGGCAGTTCCAAGCAAACCGATATTGGTGACTGGAGCAACGGGCCAACAAGGTGGTGCCGTCGCAAGGGCGCTCCTTGTCAAGGGGCAGAAGGTGCGCGTGATGACGAGGAATCCGGAGAAGGCCGCGTCGCTGGCCAAGGCTGGGGCTGAGGTGGTGCAAGGGGATCTCACCAACCAGGCCATCTTACAGATGGCGCTCCGAGGCGTGCACGGGGTGTTTGCCATGTCGACCCCTTTCGAGGCAGGGATGGAGGCGGAGGTGCGCCAGGGGATCATGCTAGCGGATGCTGCGAAGCAGGCTGGCATTGCCCATTATGTCTATACGTCTGTCGGGAGTGCGCATCGCAACACGGGGATTCCACACTTTGAGAGTAAGTGGAAGGTGGAGCAGCACATCCGGCAGATTGGATTGCCGGCCACGATTCTGCGGCCCGTGTGGTTCATGGAGAATTTCACCACTTTTGCGAAACCGTCTGCGGACGGAGTCTTGATGCTGCCCATGAAGCCGTCTCGGAAGCTGGCGATGGTCGCACTCAAGGATATCGGCGCGTTCGGTGCGGCCGCGTTCCTGCGACCGAAGGATTTTCTTGGACAGGCCATTGACTTGGCAGGAGATGACCTCACGATGCCTGAAACCGCCGCACTGTTAACGAAGGCGATGGGCCGACCGATCCGCTTTCAGGAGTTTCAGATGGAGCAGGCCGAGGCGGCGATGGGCCATGACCTCGCCACGATGTTTCGCTGGTTCAACGAGGTTGGCTACGCGATCGATATTCCCGCGTTGAAACAGCAGTTCGGGATGCCGCTCACCACGTTTGCGGAATGGATCAAGACCGTCGACTGGCCAAAAGGGTAAATAATATGGCGGCAAGCCGGGGAGAGTGAGCACACACAGTGTAGGACCGGCTGCAGTGACCAAAACCAGTTGTTTCTGACTCCATCTCACCGCGATGATTGACGACTGCTTCCTCCGCTTTCAGGCTACATTGAGGGTTACCTAAAGTTTCAGTAAAGGCCACCTGACTTTCACTTGAAGAGCCAATCAGGGGACTGTGTGATGAGAACCCGCCAACCTGTGATAGGTGCTCCTACCCCACCGTGGCTCACGTTGTGAAAATCACCCCCCCCGAAAGGCCTAGCGTCTCAGACGCTGATTTCGATCACCACTGGACAGTGGTCCGAAGCCTTGGGGTCGTTATCTCCAACGCCAGGGAACCGAGGGCCACTGTATTGGGTTGCTCTCTTTGGTAACCCTCTCCGTTCAATATACGGAACAGACCCGCCATTCGAACCAGCAAGTGCTTGAGAGAGCAAGATGTAATCTAGTTGGCGGTACTCTTTCTGTTTCGCGTAATAATGAGTCCACCGGTCTTGGGAAGGGAGGCGTTGCATCACATTTTCCAACCACGGCTGACTGAGTAAAGGATCCAGTCCCGTTGAGGGCATATAGTCATTCAAATCACCCAGGACCACCCAGGATGCGGCGCCGGGCTCGTTATTGAAGCGCGCATTCAAGATCTGGACAACTCGTTCTGCTTGTAACTTACGTCGAGCCATCGTCTTCTCCCGCCCTTCCATCATTGACTTAAAATGGTTCACAAAGATTGGCAGGACGGTGCCAGTAGGAAGTTTGGCACCAACTTCCAGACAGTCACGCGAGAACAGATAGCTCCTGTTATCTGGAGTACGGTCGAATTGGTAAGTACGAATATAGTCGAATGGATGCTTGCTAAGGATGGCCACATCGATGAACCGAGGATCATTCGCATCAATCAAGCATTTGTACTTGAACCCATGTTGCTTGAGTAATTGAGCTGAAAACCTTTTTAACGTGTCCATCGCCTCAATTTCTTGAAGCGCCAACACATCCGCGTTGATGCCCTTGATCGCACTGGCGGTTATTTGCCTTGTCTTTGGATCAAACGGTGTAAAGTATGTTTTGTCCACCAGCCAGCCATCTTTAGCGACTTGCTCCAACTCTTTTGCAGTATAGGGTCGCCACGTTTTCTTGCCATTCTTCTTCACCTGCACGCCTTTGAATTTGAATCGCGCAAACAGATTCTCTGCGTTGAAGGTTCCAATCCGCAGTTTCATCATCCCTTCCTTTCTTTCGCCAGGCACGAATTTCAAACAATTAGACAAGGAAGAATCAGGCGAACGGAATATACTCCTTTAAGCTTAGCAGTGCGAATGAGCCCTAATACGAGCTGTCAGTATTCCATGATCTGGTCCTCCATCCGGATCCAGCCTCTTGCGAACGAGGTCTCACGTCTTGGTGAACAGCCGGCCAACCCGGGGGAACTCCGTGGCCCCGGTACCGGCGGCCCATCCGTTCCACCTGAAGTTAGGCCACCTCGGACGTTTTCCTCCTGCGATCGACTCTCTTCCAGATAGCGTTAATAAGAGCCGATACGATCGCAGACGGAATGAGCAGCACGATTGCGGCGGGGAGCAGTAACATGTCCATCGCAATACGGTATGAGACGGGTTCAATACGGTCCTTGAACGCGCGGTACCGCGAGATAGTGTAGTGTGTATTCCAGTAATGGAATTCAACGAGCTGCCAGTCAGGATGACGCTCGAGGACTGTGACCGTCTGAGAGTCGGAGCCTGGAATATGGATCTTGGTGTCGCCCTGAGGGAGAAGAAAAGACAGCGATCCCACATCGACTTTCCCTGTTTTTAGTTGAGCTAGGGAAAATGAGGCATAGCTGGCGTTCGTAGCATCCTTCGTCAGGCTGACTGCGGCGATGCGAAAATCACGCTCTTGCATCTCGGAATAATTTCCCGTGACCTCAGGATTTCTTACGAAATACATGGCCGTTACCGCCACGACATAGACGACTAGGTGTGTCAGGCGGCCTGGAGAGCGCCCTTTCGTTTTTTGTTTTGTCGTGTCTTGGGTCATTGGAGAATCCTCGGCGCTTGTGCGGCCCAACTATGTTAAGGCCGATCCGCATCAGAGCCGGACTAGCCGAATTCTGTCCGTATCACACGCCACTACGGTATCCGAACAATACGCTATTTCCACTGCCGTTTCCATGAGTTGCGACTGCGAGACCATTGATCATGGGTTCTCGTGCGGATTGGTATAACAGCCTTTCCTGAATGGGCTCCCATCCCCTCGATTGGGGTTCGGACACCGTCGTGCCCTCGATGGAAGACATGGGTATAGATCATTGTCGTTGTGACACCGCAATGGCCCAACAACTTCTGGACTGTCCGAATGTCAGAACCATTTCCAAACAGGTGCGTGGCAACTGGCTGGCTTGGCGAACCCAGCTTTATAGACTTTTGGAACGGCCTCCTGAATAACGTGACAGGCCGACAGTTTTTGCCCACCCCCAGCGTGTGAGCCTTCAGCTCGCAGGCTGGAGACTTTCTGAAGCGGGAGGCTGATCCATCGTGATGTGTAACGACCGGACGGTCCTTGCCCACTCCAAAGGAAGTCTCCGGAGGGCCGGAGGCTTCCCAGGAAACCGCTCAGCGCTTCAGTGTGTGAGCGGTCATCCACTCCTTCGCCTCAAAGGCGACATTCATCAGTGCCTCAAGGTCATTCAGACCGAACGAGGTGCCATTGCGCCATTCTCCAGCCTGATCCTTGAACGGTCGAGAAAAGGTCGTGGCGAAGAACGGTCCGTTCTCACTGACATTCTGCCAGATCGTCGCTTTGATGTTCCCACATCGCAGCGTGTTCGCCGGTCGTTTGGATGAGTGGTTGGTCGCCATGGTGTTTCCTCCTTGTGTGAAGTGAAGGTGACTCTCTCACGGAAGGAGGAGAGGCACCGTACAGTTCACAGAGGAAACAGGAGGCAGAGGCCGAAACCGGCGGACTGGAGAGGATCACGCAGCGAGAGTGCCGGGGTTACTGGCGCGAGCGATGCGCCTCGTAGGTGTAAGCCGGTCGGCTGTCGCCGGTGGCGACCAAAACCATTCCAATGCCGTGTGATGAGGAGGGAAAATATCTTAGAAGTGATTGTCGGATTCTTTTGTGCCTTCGGAATTCGAGCCATTCCTCTGTTGCCTGCGAAGTCTGCTCACTACCGAATAAGTACAGCTCACGAGCGAGCAATCGCCCAATAGAAGCGGTGGTCTGGCAGCATCTGGTCGGTCGGGCGGCGGCAGACACTCAGCGTTATTCACAAAGGAGGCGGCGAGTCGGTATAAAGACTCTCCGCCGAGGTGTCAGCTTAGTCCCACTTCCGCCATGCCCCTAGGGCGGAAGAAGAGACGGATCAATTCACCAGCCTTTGCTGGCACCCTGCGCCCCATGTGATGGAAGCTGGACCACCGTGACTGTCCAGTGCGCGTTGCTGGCAATGCTGAGCGAATAGGTTCCCCCTTGCGCGTGATACGTTGCGCCGCCAGCGTCACCCATCGAATGTCCCAGAGCCTGCAGAGGTTGTCCTTGGGCATCCAGAAGAATGACCGAGAGATCATTCGTGCTGGTCCATCGCACCTCCCACCCATCTTTTACGGTAAACGGTCATGTCGTCCGAGACCCGTTGGTCGTAGGCTGCTGGATAATCTGCTCTTCCTCGGCGAGAGCGATCCCCCCGAGCAGGAGTCCGACACCGAGCATCGTACTGACCAGTCGACGCACGACTGGCCTCCCTTTAGCGAATGTAAACCCACTCGCACAGCATGTGACATGTCGGCACGGCCGCATCAAGAGTTATCAGACAATCAAGAGTTCCCCGCCATGTTGGTCAGCTGGGGTACGTCACTTTGAGTCCTCTTGCGCAAAGCCAATCATCTCCAGCGCTCTCCTCCCAGAACGACCCCCCGTGGCTTTCTTAAAACGCACATGCCTCAGAAGAGAACTCGCGGCGCAAGCCAATCCCGATGAGCCTGGCCAGTGAAACTGCACATGATTAACCAGAAGGTGGCTAAGCCCCTACGGATGCGGGATTGGGTCTCAGGAAGGATAGGGCAATATCCTGTTCGTAATTACTCCCACTGAGAGGAGGCGGCAATGTTCATGGTCAGACAACCTCAAAACCGTTACACGCGGTACGAAGGTGGGCCGAGACGCCCAGGATGGAGTGGCATCGGGATAGTCATCGTGCTGGGCGCGTTATGGCTGATCCTGTCGCTGATTGGCTGTTCCTCCTC
>JARFPM010000006.1 GCA_030444405.1 Nitrospira sp. | reverse complement strand
CATACATCTGGCCCAATTCACCCTGCGCCCCGAAGTGGCCCTGCTGCGCTGCCTGGCGATGCCATTTCAATGCCGCCTGGTAGTCGTGCGTCACTCCCAGGCCACTGGCATACAGCAGTCCGAGATTGTACTGCGCTCGTGCATCGCCCTTCTCCGCTAACGGGTAAAAGAGTCCGGCCGCGACTCGGTAATCGCCACGCTGCAAGGCAGCGTATGGCTCCTCTCCGGACAAAGGTATCGACGAAGGTACCGTTTTCTTCGAATCACCACGTACCGAGTCCGCTGCAGCCACGACGGATGCACTGGTCAAGATCAACACACCTACGAGCACGACTAGCCTCATCGTGTACCTGCCTTTCAGCACCGCCAAGAGCCTCGAGACCTCATGTCTTGCGCTCGGTTGCAAGAAAACGAATTTTTCATTCCACCATAGCACAGCAGACTGCGGATGAGCCCATTCTTGTCGAGCGAGGCCACGATGTCATCAAAATATTGATTTCGGTATTTAACTCAATCGATGGAACGTCACTTGAGGTCGTGACCTATCGACGGCCAATCCGCTGAACCCGATAATGAGTCGAACCACTGGCGGCGTCTATCTGTGGGCATCAATTAGGAGACTGAGCCACAGAGCCAACGGTACGAGCAAGTCGGCCTTAGAAAGGCAAGAACTACTGGCGGTGCTTCTCTGGGCGGCGCACAGAAGAGAGGCGACGCCTGATGAGACGCCGATACGCACACATGCTGCTTGGTGCCGAAGCCGGGATTTGAACCCGGACACCCGTGAGGGCGCTAGACCCTGAATCTAGTGCGTCTGCCAGTTCCGCCACTTCGGCAATGCTCGGCTGCTCAAAGATTTTCCGCACCGGAAATCAATCTGAATTATCCTGAATTCTCCTCACCCACGTCAAGCTAGCGCCGGCCCACCCGTTCACTGTGCGACACGACTGGCCGGCTGAGGCATAGCCCATTGTTCGAGGGCAGCGATCTCACGTGGATCGCCGCTGACGATAATGCGTTCACGTATGAGTCCGGCCGCAGCCAGAAGCAACGGCGCGGCGATCCTCGGGGCTTCATCGACCATTAAGACATCGAAGCGCACCCGGCTGAACAAGGGATCGCTCGCGACTCGCGTAGGGGTGGCGGCAACGACTCGCCGATTCTGAATGAAGGCCTGGCGGTTCGGATGTTCTTCAGCCGCCAGTAACTCGCGGACTTTTTTGGCTCCCCCCAATTTCGTGATGTGTTCTTTGAGTTCCTCAAACTCGGCCCGGTTCCCCTTGGGAACGGCCGCCTCCGGAGCAAGCTGCTGAATGCGGCCTTTGGCGACGTCGAGTTCTTTGTTCAGTTGATCCGTCTGACCCTGATATAGCAAGCAGTACTGTCTGAGGGATTCCGCATTCTTCCCGACCGCCTGCATCGTCAGACGTTGAAATAGTGGTAGGTTCTCAAATTCCTTGAGCATCTTCTGGACATCGGCCATCTTCACTTGAAGATCGCGCACTTGGGTGACGAGGCGCCATTCCAATAGGCGGACTTCGTCTAGATCTTTCCGTTTCGCTTCTTTCTGAGACAAAAGAGGTGCGAGTTCTCGGAAACGGTCGTACTTATGTTTCAAGGAAGCCTTGTCGCCTTGTGACTTGGCATAGAATTGATGCATTTGCGCCTCAAATCCCAGCTCGTGAAGATCGATGCCGCCGGCTTGCGAGGCAATCGGGAGTTCATACCGAGTGATCCACGTTTTGTGGTTCAGTCCGCCGGCCTTCATGGTGCGCCCCAGTATCCCCACAATTTCATCGCACTCTTGGTGGTTCGGACTGATCAGGAGGATGCGTTTGTTGGCGCGAATGAACTCCATCGCCAGACTCCCGAGTTTTTGACGACGGACTGACCGGTCATCCGACCACACTGTTGCGAAGACAGATGAGGCTGAGGGGAATGTCTCAGCCTCGACTTCTTGCATCTGCAACAGCAAAGCTAACCGTTCGGTTGGCCCGAGGTGATACAGGTCCGGCTTCGCCAGCATATCTTTTAGACGGGAGGCCGACTTGCTGACCAGGCCGGCCTGATCCGGAACAAGGGTAACAGCAGGAACTTCGTATCCGAGGGTATCGACCAGTTGGATGGCTAGGCTGCTCCCGACCTGCCGCAGGACGATCCCTTCGGTCGTGTCCTCCTCATCGGCAGGGACGACGGATACCGGCAGGTCGACAGACAGTTGGACGTCAGCAGGCACGATAAATTCGTATAGATGAAGCCCTCCGCTTGTTTGCAGCAGACGACCTTGCGACGCCACGACAGGAGCATCATGTCCCGTTTCAGTCAGTCGGGCTTGCTGGGCTTCGAGGCGAGCGATCCACCCTTCGATGAGTTCTGTTGCATTCATAAGAACTGTTCTCTCCTGCATTTCAAGGCAAGGAATGATCATGATAAATGCCCGCCGCGACAGCTGTCCACCACAGGAACCGAGAGGTTGCCCTTGTCTTCCCGACCGCAACCTGTCTAGAATAAGGGCGTTCTATTAACGCTTCCAGGATGTTCAAAAAGGCCGTCCAGCGAGGCCGCAGCGAGCGAGATGCTGAGGCATACTTGTTAGTATGTTGAGGCGTTGAGCGATGCGAGAACGAAGGTGGCGCGGTTTGTCAACATCCTGTCGAGGAGGAATCAGTGAAGGGCTTGAAATTTGAGCGGATCGCCAAGGGACGTCACTACAATGTAGTCTTCCACATCGGCAGTACGTATGTGCCGGTGAGTGACGACACGGTAGAAGAACTCAAGGAGCAAAGCCTGCTACCGGCCGAACGATTCTTGGATGTCCTCATCGACCGCGTGGGCTATTCATCCTACCTGAAGGATCAGATCCGCAACGAACTGAAAGCGACGGGTGATCCCACCACGCAGATTACTATCCTGCAGGGCGCGATTCGCGAGCTGTAAGACACGGCCCTCGTCGTTCGTGAAGCGCACTTAGCGAGCACCGGCTCCATTCCCTCAATCCCCTACCTGTCCTTCTTGGAACAGCTGGTTCATGATCTGATTCCTTTTTTCGGGGTCGCGGTAGTAATTCAGGGCCTTCGTGTAATTTTCCATCGCGCTTTGGCGCTTCCCGCGGATCGCATAGATTTCAGCGATGCCGTGATAGGCCCGCGCATCTTCCTCATTGCACTTGAGCGCCCGGCTGAAGATATCTGCCGCTTCTTGAAGCCGATGCTTGCCTAATGCAAGCCAACCGAGTGCGGAATGGGCGGCGCCAAAGTCCGGATTGGCGTTGAGTGCGTCTTGATAACTCTTTTGTGCCAAGTCCAAGCGCCCGCGCATTTCGTAGAGTCCGCCCAACGCGAAATGGACTTCGGCGTCCTGTGGATTCAATTTCAAGGCAGTCTTGTAGGATTGCACCGCCGGTTCCGTTTTCCCTTGTTCCGCGAGCGCACAGGCGAGATTGGAGTGTGCCGCCGAATCGTTGGGGGTCAGCTTGATGACCTCCCGATATTCTTTGATCGCCATCTCCAGCCGACCTTGTTCCTGATAGGCGACTCCCAGATTCATCCGCGCCGGGGCAAAGTCCGGAGCGAGTCGGACGGCTTCGCGATACTCCTTGATCGCCATTTCAACATGACCGGCCCGTTCGTGAATCTGTGCCATAAAATAATGCGGATAGGGGCATTGCGGGAGCAACTGGGCAGCTTCTGCGTAGGGTTGCAGGGATTGTTCCGATTGACCGGACTGCGCGAGAAACAGGCCCATCACTAAATGGGCGTAACCACTTTCCGTGTGCCGATCGAGCAGAACCTTCATCCACGTTCCCACCGTCGCGATGTCCTGCTCAACTTGGAGGCAGAGCGCATGGGCTTTCCAGGCATCGGCAAACCGGCCCTGCAAGAGATATACGACGTTTCGTGCGAAGAGAGGACGCGGGTCCCTTGCCCCGTCCGGATCCCGGCTCCAGGCCATCGACTCGGCAAACAAGGTGTCCCATGCTCCGGCCACGATGGCCGTTTCGCATTGTTGCTGATGGGTGGTCATGAGCGATGTGAGGATCTTATCGAATCAGCGCGTCTTCGATATCAGGCGGTGTCGCCTGGATACCTTCGCCGAGGAAGGGAAATTTCTTGGCCAGCTGCTGCTTCATCTGCCAGGCGACCGTTCTGTACGACCAATGGCCCTTCACACCGGACCGGAGTTTCGCGATATACTCCGCTTCCGCATAATCCATCTTAAACAAACAGCGCACCTTGAAGCCGAACGGAATGGCATAGAGCGAGGCTTCTTGGTCTTTTTTCTTGAGTAGCTCAATGTCGTTGCGCACGGCATCCATCGCTTGCCGATATTCCTGATCCAACCCGGCGTTGATCAACGGTGGTGGGACATCATAGCCATGAATCGTCGTGAAGTTCTGCTGCACTTGCTGGCACCGCCGATGTCGGTGCATATCCCGCCATGCTCCGATGTCCATGAGGATATCGAAGTTGAATGCATAGCCGCCGCGGAACTCTTTGATCAGTTCATCGTATGGCCCGCGCCGTCTTGTGGCCACTTCGATGGTCGCTTGTTTCTCCTTCTCAGACCACTCTTTCACGACCTCGAGTATCTTCCGGTACGGGGCCTGCGACACGCGATAGAGCAGCGTCGAGACGATTTCGTCCAGAGGATGGTGCGGGTCAATCAGCTCGACCGACTCTGCGTCATCCCATCTACTAGGCTGATCCAACCCTGTGCCGCGTAATGCCTCCTTCGCATGGCGAGCCAAATCGGAGTAGACCGATTCTTGATAGGCGTTCGCCTTCGCATGCCGTGCCAGCGTTGGTGCCAGAGGCTCGCTCAAGCCTGAGGTCTGACCGCAGAGTTCGCTCCACAGATTCACCGGCGGACGTTGGCAGGCCTCTTTCAATTCCTCGCCGATCACCCGCAGTTCCGGCAATTGCGACGACAAGAGGCGCGTAATCTGTTTTTCCAACGTCCGGATACTGACGACTTGTCCGACATTGGTCTTTGCCGCAAGAGGAAGCAAGTAACGGGTGACATCGAAGGCACGTGCCGCGATCGTCCGCTGATAATCGGCCGATTTCATGGACTCCGGCCTCGGCTCCCGTTCGGAGAGGTAGGCGATCAAGGGATCGTGCAGCAATCGATAAATTTCGGACAGGCTCCGGAGAATGCCTTCATAGACTGCCTCCGTCTCGCTCCCTCGAATCTGGCCCGGCACAAACCACCGGCTCGAGGCAAAATTCTGATAGCGGCTCGATTTCGCCTGACCGTCCCAGAGCGGCTCGTCCTCCAGGCGAATGGCGGCGAGTTCCGAAATCTCTTCAAAACAGATGATGACGTGGCCGAGGTCGGCGATTGACGCATGACCGTAATCGAAATAAAACTGCTCCCAGAACTTTTCCGAGGAATGTCCATGCACCCACCGGATGCTTTGTTCGATGGAGTCCGGCGATCGGCTGTAGCGAGCCAGTGCATAAGCAGATTTCTCCGGCGGCATAGGAGCGATGGCCACGACCCGGCGACCTGATTGATCCTGACTCATAGAAGGTCTCTCACATCATACTGGACCGTAGGCCGCGCACTATACCTCTCACTTCCGTACGGCGCAAGCTCAGGTCCGTTGACTTGCGGCAGAACGCGCCGTTATAGTCCGCCGAATTGCGAGATGAGAAGGATCTCACACAAGGGAACCGACTAGTTTTTTATGATCAAGGGTATCAAAGGTGTCAAAGATCTGTTGCCAGAGGAGACGCCTCGTTGGCGCCTTATCGAAGAGGCTGCCAGGCGGTGGGCGGGCCGGTATGGATTTCATGAAATTCGCATTCCGATCTTTGAAGTGACGACCTTGTTTGCGCGAAGCATCGGTGCATCGACCGATATTGTTGAGAAGGAAATGTACACGTTCCAGGACCGGGACGGCACCTCGCTGACCCTTCGACCTGAAGGGACCGCTGGGACCGTCCGATCCTATATCGAGCACAATCGTGCCGCGATCCCCGTTCCTCAGAAATATTTCTATTTCGGACCGATGTTTCGTCACGAACGGCCGCAAGCAGGCCGTCTCAGACAATTTCATCAGTT
The DNA here is from genome assembly GCA_030444405.1 of Nitrospira sp. Taxonomy (GTDB): domain Bacteria; phylum Nitrospirota; class Nitrospiria; order Nitrospirales; family Nitrospiraceae; genus Nitrospira_D. The sequence goes on along the minus strand of JARFPM010000006.1, from coordinate 54,446 downwards.
CGGCGTCGAGTCGATTGGTATGGCTGATCCCCGAGCCGATGTCGAGGTCATTGCCCTCCTCTGGCGGATCCTGTCTGACCTCAATCTACCTAATCTCACTTTGGAGATTAACAACCTAGGCTACAGCGCTGATCGAGACACCTATCGGCCTCACCTCGTGACTTACCTCAAGCAACATGAATCCGGCCTTTGTGCGAATTGCCAGCACCGCATTGAAGTTAATCCTCTGCGAGTCTTGGACTGCAAAGTCCCTGAGTGTCGCGTCATTACGGAGACCGCGCCCCGTCTCGGCGACTCACTTTCTGAAGCGGCTCGTTCTTACTTCACACAAGTCTCAGCCGCTCTCGATGTCATCAAGATTCCCTACTCATTGAATCATCGGCTCGTTCGAGGTCTTGATTACTATAACCTCACCACCTTCGAGGTCACTGCGACTAACTTGGGCGCTCAGAATGCAGTCGGAGCAGGCGGCCGCTACGACGGATTGGTTGAAACTCTTGGAGGGCCACCTACTCCAGCTGTTGGTTTTGCTGTCGGCCTCGAAAGAATGTTGATGTTACTACCGGACTCCTCAGTGGGAAAAGGACTGGAGGATGTGGCTGTCTATGTCGCTGGCTTCGGTAGTCACGGTCCTGTGGCTGGTCTTACGGCGCTTGAAGAGCTTCGCCTTGCTGGAATCCACGCAGTCTCCGATTTTCGATCCGCAAACTTGAAGGCTCATTTAAGACAAGCTGATCGCCTTGCGTGTCGCTTCACTCTCATCATCGGGGATGACGAAGTAGTGAAAGGATCAGCTATTCTTCGCGATATGGAGACTAAAGTACAGTATGACGTGAATCTCGCCACCTTGAGTCCTCAGATTCAGTCCCTTCTTCCCACGTCCTGAAGCTCGCTTTTTCAGGTTGACTTTCTCTCAATAACCACTTAATCTTCGGCTGTGATTTTATATATAACTATCTAGAATCAATCATAAATTCCTGTGGATTCAAAGAAGGTAGGTTTTTTATTAGCTCTTCCCCCATCACACACCAGTGCTGAGACTGTGCACGGTCTGGCGCGCGCGGCCCTTAATACTGGCCACGAGGTCTATTTATATCTTATCGATGAAGGCGTGAAGAATATTCACACCGACTATTACCGAGGTCTTGCCCAAGCAGGGGCCCGGGTTTTTGCGTGTGCTTATGGGTGTCACCAACATCACGTTCCAACCGAAACCATAGACCCTAACATGTCACTCTGTGGTCTCGTCGTGCTATCTGGACTCATTGATGCCTGTGATCCGTTTTTGTCGTTTACCTGATTATCTTCCTTATGGCAAAAAATGTAGCCGTTGTTATTCAAGAAGATCCTCGAAAAACCCATAGGCCTGTCGAGGCTCTCCGTATTGCTCTTGGTCTTGCGTCAGGGTCTCACATGACAACAGTTGTTCTCCTTGGGGAGGCTGCTCGTCTCCTGGGAGATGAGACCGAGGACATTCTCGATGTAGAGATTCTTGAAAAGTATCTTCCCTCGATTGAGCAACTTAAAATCCCTTTCATTCTGCAAGATACGCCGGATCAAATACCAGTTCGAGATGAGTTCTCTATCACACGAGAAAAGGATGAAAATATCAGATCCTTTATTCGATCCATGGACTGCGCACTCGTTTTTTGAGTCTGGAGTTCCCTTTTATGCCGTCGGTCGTCTATCTTGTTCGTTCTCCACTTCATACCCTGTCCCCTGCACTCTTCTCTGGGGAGGGTTCCGCGGTGGTGCTTTCTCTGGAAGATCCGCTTCTTCCAGGAAAGGTATTGCGTGCAACGAATAACACCCGATTCACAGAGGGAGAGACTTTATCTTATGACCAGGTACTCAAAATACTCCTTGGGAGTAAGAAGGTAATAGCACTATGACTCCGAAGTTATTATCTAAAGAAAATCCGTAGCAGTGGGAGTAATAGTAGGGAAGTGAATAAAGAGTATAAGTGTGAAGTTGTTGATTTTAAAAAGTAACTATTGCTGGGTAGAGAAGGATAATATTGTGGATTGGTTCTTTATGGATGCGCTGAAATGTGTGAATAGCTTGTGAGGAGTGAGGATATGGCAGTCCTGGCACCTTTTATGTAACTCGACATGACCCCGTGCGGCATGGTATTCAGCGTCGCTTTTTTTTAGGACAAGACGAGGTGGGAGGATGACTATCCACAGGTGTGAATAATCCTGTGAATAGTAAGTTTGAAGTGTTATGAGTATTGATACTATTTGGCACGAAGCACTGCGGTATATCCAAGGGAAAGTTCCCAAGCAGGTGTATGACACATGGTTTATACCGGTTCATCTGGACCGGATTGAAAACTCGACCGCCCACATTGGGGTTCCGAATAAATTCTTTGGAGAATGGTTGGATGCTCATTATGGACCTCTGCTGGCAGAAGCCATGGCCATGGCTCGTGGCGGTGGGCTGCTGGGTGTCGCCTTCACTGTCCGTCAGAGGGGAGCTGCGCAGGAGGCAGAACCGCAAGCTGCTGTAACTAGCCCTCGGGTCCCCACACAGTCCAAGCCTCGGCGGGGAATCCAGCTAAACCCAAAATATACATTCAAGAACTTCGTCGTGGGTGCCGGGAATCAATTCGCCCATGCGGCCTGCATGGCGGTGGCAGAACAGCCGGGACAGACGTATAACCCGCTCTTCATTTACGGAGGTGTAGGACTTGGGAAAACCCATCTCCTCAACGCAATAGGAAATCACGTGGCTGAAAAGAGCGATCTGCGGATCGCTTACCTGACCACGGAACAGTTTACCAACGAGGTGATCAACTCCATTCGCTATGACAAGATGATGGACCTACGAAAACGCTATAGACATATCGATATGCTCATGATCGACGATATTCAGTTTCTGGTTGGGAAGGAACGGACACAGGAAGAGTTCTTCCATACGTTCAATGCCTTGTATGAGGGGCATAAACAGATTGTCCTCTCAAGTGATCGTTTTCCCAAGGACATGCCGGATATCGAGGAGCGTCTAAGATCTCGCTTTGAATGGGGGCTGATTGCGGACTTACAGCCACCTGATGTGGAGACCCGCATCGCCATTCTGAGAAAAAAATCAGAAGATGAGGGGGTCAAACTGCCGGAAGACGTCATCCAGTTTCTGTCAACCACAATGAAGAGTAATATCCGCGAACTTGAAGGCAGTCTGGTTCGATTAGGTGCGTATGCCTCATTGACCGGGCAAGTGATAACCCTCGATCTTGCCAAGAACGTCCTCCGCGATCTCATTGGGGACAAGAAGAAGATCGTTGCGATGGATGATATTCAAGAGGCGGTCTGCACAGAATTCCACGTAAAGATGACGGAGCTGAAATCTCGCCGAAGGAGTAAGACGCTGGTGCATCCTCGACAAATCGCAATGTATCTGTGTCGCGAGTTGACCGATGCATCGTACCCTGAAATCGGGCGCCAATTCGGCGGCAAGGACCATACGACGATCATTCACGCTTGTCGTCAGGTCGCGAAGGCCAAGGAGACGGACACAGTGTTGCAGGCGACGCTTGAAACCTTAAAAGAGCACATTCTTCGAAGTTAAGAGCTTGGCAGGGAGAATTCTCCATGAAAGTACGTATTGGACGGGATGAATTGTTGACAGGACTCCAGCGGGTCCAAGGTGTCGTGGAGAAACGGAACACGATGCCGATTCTGTCGAACATTCTGTTGGAAGCCAAGCAAGACGGGGTGGAGATCGTGGCGACGGATCTCGAGATCGGCGTCCGAGGTCTGTACAAGGGGACTGTTCTTTCGACCGGCGGTGTAACCATCTCAGCCCGAAAGCTCTTCGAAATCGTCAAAGAATTACCCCCTGGTGACATCGAAATGACGGCGACTGACAACAACTGGACCACCATCCAGGCCGGGAAGAGCCAATTCAAGGTCGTCGGTCTCCCTAGTAGCGAGTACCCCGCACTGCCGACGATCGAACGCGAGGGATTGATACCTCTCTCGGGAGAGGGGCTTCTGGAGTTGATTCGGAAGACACTCTTTGCCGCCGGTGATAACGATGCTCGATATATCTTAAACGGCCTCCTGGTCACCCTGGTTGCGACCGACAACAAAACCTCGCTTCGATTAATCGGCACAGATGGCCATCGTTTGGCGGTGGCGGAGCAGGAAGTCGGCAAGGCCGGTAACAAAGGTGTGCCGCAGGAAATGAAAGCGATCATACCCAAGAAGGCTGCGCATGAAATCCGCCGCCTGTTGGAGGAGGGCGGAGACGCCGAACCGCTCATCGGTTTCTCGAAGAATCTGATGATCTTCCGCAAGAGCGGTTTGCTGCTGACATCGCGGCTGATGGAAGGCAACTACCCCAACTATCAACAGGTCATTCCAAAGGAAAGCGGCAAGAAGATCAGCGTGAGTCGAGGTGAATTGGAGAGCGCCTTGCGTCGCGTGTCGGTACTGGCCAAGGACAAAGCCAGCGCGGTAAAGATTTCGTTCTCATCCGGCAAGATGACCTTGTTTTCCAGCAGTCCGGACTACGGGGAAGCCACAGAAGAATTGCCCGCCCGGTACGAGGGAGAGACTCTCAATACGGGATTCAATGCCCGTTATCTTCTGGATGTCTTCAGTGTGATGGACGGGGAAACCATATCGCTTCAGATGGAAACCCCGCTGAGTCCCTGTCTGATCCAGGAGCCGGAAAGCCCGGGGTTCAAGTGTGTGGTCATGCCCATTAAGATTTAACGGGATGCTGAAAAAGTCCGCCGGCAATGTTCTCGCGTCACCCAGAGGCTCAACGTCCCATAGCATACGCCAAACCTCTTCGCTGGCTGCGACCAAGCAAAGCGTTCTTTTCGAGCACTTTGTCGAGCAATCCCAGGATCAAGCAATGCGAGGCTCGCTTCTCAAGAGACTGTTAGGAAACGGATGACCACAGACGACTCTTCCCAACCCAAATCAGACAGCTACAGCGCCGATCAGATCAAGGTCCTCGAAGGTCTCGATGCCGTGCGAAAACGCCCCGCGATGTACATCGGGAGCACTGGCGTCGACGGACTCCACCATCTGGTCTATGAGGTCGTCGACAACAGTGTTGACGAACACATGGCGGGATTCGGTGAAGCGATCGACGTTACGATCCACATCGACGGAAGCGTGACGGTCATCGACAACGGACGTGGCATTCCCACCGGCATGCACCCCACGCAAAAGAAGTCCGCAGCCGAGGTGGCTCTGACCGTCCTTCACGCAGGCGGCAAGTTCGAGCAGGGAGCCTACACTGTTTCCGGCGGCTTACACGGGGTGGGTATCTCCGTCGTGAACGCCTTGTCGGAGTGGCTCGAACTGGAGATTTGGCAGGATGCTCAAGTATTCGAACAACGATATGAACGCGGTAAGCCGAGTGCGCCGCTCAATGCCACAGGGAAGACGAAGCGCCGAGGCACCAAGGTTCGGTTCAAACCGGACGGGCAAATCTTTGAGACCCTGGAATTCAGCTTCGACGTATTGGCCCAGCGGCTCCGCGAGCTCGCCTTTTTGAACAAAGGCCTGGCCATTACCCTGAGAGACGAGAGGAAAGAACCGGCGAAAGAACAAGTTTTCTTGTACAAGGGCGGCATCGTCTCCTTCGTCGAACATCTAAATGAAGCCAAGACGCCGCTGCACAAGCCCATCTACGTGAAGGTCGAGAAGCCCGAAATGATTCTGGAGGTGGCGCTTCAGTACAACGACAGCTACGCGGAAAACCTGTATTCCTTCGCGAACAATATCAACACCAAGGAGGGCGGGACGCACTTGGTCGGCTTCAAGGCGGCCCTCACCAGGACCATCAACAATTACGCCAATGCTAACGATCTCTTCAAAAAAGAAACTGAATCGCTGACCGGAGACGATGTGCGGGAGGGTCTGACGGCGGTGGTCAGCGTGAAGGTCCGCAATCCGCAGTTCGAGGGCCAGACGAAAGCCAAGCTCGGGAACAGCGAAGTGAAAGGCGTGGTCGAGGCAGCAGTCAACGAGGCCTTGGGCAATTATTTCGAGGAAAATCCACCGGTCGCTCGAAAAATCATCGGCAAGGCCGTCGACGCAGCTCGTGCGAGGGAAGCGGCCCGAAAGGCCAAGGATCTGATCCGGCGCAAGAGCGCACTCGACGGCGGTTCGCTTCCTGGGAAGCTAGCCGATTGTTCTGAAAAAGATCCAGCCTTGAGCGAACTTTACATCGTGGAGGGTGATTCGGCTGGCGGATCCGCAAAACAAGGACGAGACCGCAAGTTCCAAGCCATCTTGCCGCTGAAAGGGAAGATCTTGAACGTTGAGAAGGCGCGTTTCGACAAGATGCTTTCCAGCGATGAGATCAGGACGCTCATCATGGCACTGGGGACCGGCATCGGCCGCAAGCGCGAAGAGAGCGACAAGGCGGAGAAAGATGCGTTCGATATCGCGAAGGCACGCTATCACAAGATCATTCTGATGACCGATGCCGATGTGGACGGCAGCCACATCCGGACCTTACTCTTGACGTTCTTTTTCCGGCAGATGCCCGAGTTGATTGAACGGGGGTATATCTATATCGCGCAGCCGCCGTTGTTTAAAGTCAAGAAAGGCAAGACCGAACGATACTTGAAGGACGAAGGGTTATTGAACGAATACCTCGCCGATCTGGCGGTCGAAGATGTCGAACTGTACATGGAAGGGGCGCAAGGATATGTGACCGGACGACGACTGTTGCCGATCCTGAAGAAAATGATTGCCTTCGAAACGTTGCTTGGTCGTCTCAATAAGAAGTCGCACGAAGGCGCGATGCTCCGTACCTTTGTCGATGAACCAGGGTTCGATCGCGAGCTTCTCAAGGATCGCGCCGCACTCCAACGATCGGTCGAGAACGTCAAGAGGTCGCTGGCTGTGGTGTTTCCGAAAGTCACGCCGGCCTTCGACGTGGTGGATGACGAAGAGCATCAGTCGAACAAGGTCGTCTGTCGACTGCACGCGAACGGTGTCTCCTATGAATTGGACGTGACACATGACCTCGTCGGTTCTGCGGACTTCCATGAACTACAGAAACTGACTCCCTCGGCTATTGGGTTAGGGCGCCCTCCGTACAAGCTCAAAGCCAAGGGGCAAGAAAATTACTATCAGGCGACCGATGAGCTGGTGAAGGCTATCTTGGATATGGGGAAGCAGGGGCTCAGCATCCAGCGCTACAAAGGTCTCGGCGAGATGAACCCGGGACAGCTCTGGGAAACGACCATGAATCCTGAAACGCGTACCCTCTTGCGGGTCACACTTGAAGACCTCACCGGCGTCGATGAGATCTTTACGATCTTGATGGGCGATGAGGTTGAACCCCGGCGCAATTTTATTCAAACCCATGCCCTTGAGGTAAGGAATCTAGACGTATAGAAATCGTCCAGCGTCAAACGCCGGAAGCGTCTTGATCAGTCGATTGACGAGGAGTTCGGAATGCCCCCTGATGAACGTCTAGGCCACATCGCGATAGAAGACGAAATGAAATCGTCTTACCTCGATTATGCGATGAGCGTCATCGTAGGACGGGCGCTGCCTGACGTCCGCGACGGGCTCAAGCCGGTCCATCGCCGCATCCTGTTCGGCATGAACGAAATGGGTCTCGCCTCCAATCGGGCCTACCGCAAGTCCGCCAAGATCGTGGGCGAGATTATGGGCAATTATCATCCCCATGGCGATACGGCCATTTACGACACCCTCGTCCGGATGGCGCAGGACTTCAACATGCGTTATCCCCTCGTCGACGGCCAGGGCAACTATGGATCGATGGACGGCGATTCAGCGGCTGCGATGCGCTACACCGAAGCGCGCATGACCAAACTCGCTGAGGAAATGCTGGCCGACATCGACAAGGAGACGGTCGACTTCGCTCCCAACTATGACGAATCAAGGCAGGAACCATTGGTTCTACCAACCAGGGTGCCGAATCTCCTCATTAACGGGGCTGGCGGCATCGCGGTCGGCTATGCCACGAACATCCCGACGCACAACATTGCCGAGATCATCGATGGATTGCTCCTGCTCTTAGAGAGTCCAGACGTCACAATTGCCCAGTTGATGAAGAAAATCCCGGGACCTGATTTTCCAACGGCCGGGTTCATCTACGGCATGAGCGGTATCAAGGAGGCCTACGAGACCGGTCGGGGTCTCTTGAAGTTGCGGGCAAAAGTCGTTGTAGAAACCGATGAACGCACCGAGCGCGAACGGCTCATCGTGACGGAGATTCCGTATCAAGTCAACAAGGTGTCATTGATCAAGAAGATTGCCGAGTTGGTTCAGGAAGACCGGATCAAAGGCATCTCCGACTTGCGAGATGAGTCCTCGGATCGCGAGGGTGTCCGGGTGGTCATCGAGCTCAAGCGAGGTGAAATCCCGTTGGTGGTGTTGAACAATCTCTACAAGCACACACCGCTGGAAACCACCTTCGGCGTCATCATGTTGGCGCTCGTGAACAATCGCCCGGAGATTCTGAACCTCAAACAGATCCTCCATTATTTCCTTGAGCATCGACGGGAAGTCGTGGTGCGACGGACGGCCTTCGAGCTCAGAAAAGCAGAGGAGCGAGCGCATATCCTCGAAGGACTCAAGATCGCGCTCGACAATCTTGATGCCGTGATCACGCTCATCAGACGGTCTCAATCACCCGATGAAGCGCGGGCCGGTTTGATGCGTCAGTTCGGCCTTACCGAGATCCAAGCCAATGCGATCCTCGACATGCGGCTCCAGCGCTTAACGCAGCTGGAACGTACCAAGCTCGTCGAAGAATACCAAGAAGTGCTCAAGCAGATCGAATACCTGAAATCCGTGCTCGCGAGCGAGGCGTTGGTCAGGACCATCATTAAGGACGAGCTGACCGAAATTCGTGAGGCCTACAAGGACGAACGGCGGACGCAGATCGTCAAGGAAGAGGCGGAGATCAGCCTGGAAGATCTGATTGCAGCAGAAGAAGTGATTGTTACGATCTCTCACGCTGGATACATCAAACGAAATGCCGTGTCGCTCTATCGTGCCCAGCGACGAGGAGGAAAAGGCAAGATCGGCATGGGTATCAAGGAGGAAGATTTCGTCGTGAATCTCTTCACGGCCTCCACCCATGATTCACTGCTCTTTTTCACGGACGCCGGCAAGGTGTATTGGTTAAAGGTCCATGAAATTCCTGAGGCCAGCCGTGCAGCAAAGGGCAAGGCTCTCGTCAACCTGCTCGCGCTGTCGAGTAATGAAAGGGTCACGGCCACATTGCCGGTGAAAGAGTTCAGGGACGACCGGTATATCGTGATGGGTACCAAAAAGGGCATCATCAAAAAAACGGAACTGTCCGCGTTCAGCAATCCACGGCAAGGCGGGATCATCGCTTTGGGACTTGAGAGCGGCGATAAGCTGATCGGCGTTCAACTGACTGATGGACAGCGGGAAATTCTTCTCGGGACACGGCAGGGCATCACCATTCGATTCAAAGAAGAAGAGGTGAGGTCCATGGGGCGGACGGCGTATGGGGTGAAAGGGATCACGCTCGAAGAGGGGAACGAAGTTATCGGCATGGAAACGATCACCCCTGATTCCACGACATCCATTTTGACCGTCACGGAAGGCGGCTACGGCAAACGAACACCCGTGGGCGAATACCGCATTCAGGGTCGTGGCGGCAAAGGTATTATCAGCGTCAAGACAACGGAGCGAAACGGTCTAGCCGTGGGATTCCTTCAAGTACGAGATGGCGATCAGATCATGTTGATGGCTGCGCAGGGTAAAGTGCTTCGCTGTAAGGTAGACGATATCCGCGAGATTGGTCGGAATACCCAAGGTGTCCGCATTCTTGACCTCGACGGTGAAGGAGACCGAGTCGTAGGCGTCGCGAGACTCGCGGAAGTGGTAGAACGGGAGGACACGGGTTCGGAAGACATCCCCGAAGCCTGACCCGCCCGAGCCACGTAATCGTTCAATGCATCAGCAGCTGTCCTCTTCCATGCCTCCCGACGGTCCGAAGACCAAGAAGCCACTCGATTTCGTCGTCAAATTCGCGCTTGGTGTCTTTGTGGGGTCCTTCGCCTTGATCTGGGGGGGTATGTATCTTAGTCGCCCCGATCGATCGATTCCTCCCTATACCGTCGGCTCTCAATCAGGCCATGTTGTTGCCGCACATGTCCCTTCAGGGACCCAAGATGATCAGATCGAAAAGCTGCTGAAGCGTTTTCGAAAGGTCGGGCATCAGACGCGCGATTTCGGCCCTATGAAGATCTACCCGACGACTCCGGAGGATCCAGGAGGTCGGTACAGACAGATCGTGATCTATGTCTTCGACAACCACGGATGGACCGATCCAGAGCTGCTGGCAAAGTATCTGGCCGGGGATGCGGCGGTCATCAAGGACTATGAACGATCCATGCGAGGATACTATCGATTGCAAGACCAGGATGAAGAAGGAGGAATAGGCCCTATCCCCAAGAATGGCCGGGTCGCCAGTGACACACGGATCCTCTTCAAGGGGCTCGTGACGGACCCTTTGCCGGTCGAGGAGGACGCTGAGCAGGGTATCTCGATATCACCTCTCTAAGCCGCTCGCGGATGGAAGGATCTTGGATCATGGCGGTATACGAGACCAGCTCGGCCCACGATGTCTCTGACCGAGTCGATCCGATGTCGGTGGGGAGACTTGCGGGGGAAACCTCGGTCTCACCGGGGATCTCTCCGACGCGACACGCAATGTCCGTTACGGACTCCATTCCTGACTCTGCCTGCAGCTTCGCCAAGAGCGCCGGTTTGAGGAACGTCAGCTGTTGCAGCCAGACGGAATTTCTGACGGTTAGGTAGAGTTTCTTGAAGCGAATCTGGGCCGGCCAGGTGTGGGAAGCCATGGGCTCGCCCACGATGTCGCGCCATCGATGCTGCAAACGAAGTTCCACCAGTCTTGATTCGAGACCGAGCCGCTTGGAAAGACCCGAAAGGATGCTGCCGAAGGAATCGAGTGTACCTGGACCGATCATATGGCATGATAGGCGGTAGCGGAGAAATAGATCAAGCTGTCGGTGTCGGATCATGGCTAAAGAAACGGAAGATCAACGGAAGGTCGTGGTCACCAATCGGAAAGCCTACCACGATTATTTTATCGAAGAAAAATTCGAGGCCGGGATTGTCCTCAAGGGGACCGAGGTAAAATCGCTCCGTGATCGGCGGGTGAATTTACAGGATAGCTATGCCAGTGTGAAGGAGGGAGAGGTCTTTCTTCATCACTGCCACATCAGCCCCTATAGCCACGGCAACATTATGAACCACGATCCGATCAGGACGCGCAAACTGCTCCTTCATCGAAAGGAGATCAACAAGCTCCTGGGGAAAACCCAGCAGAAGGGTCTCACGCTGATCCCGCTACGAATCTATTTTTCGGAGCGAGGCCAGGCCAAGGTCGAACTGGGATTAGCCAAAGGAAAGAAGCAGCATGATCGTCGAGAATCAATCAAAGCTCGGGAAGCTGGTAGAGAAGTTGAGCGAGCGATCAAAGAGCGGAAGTAGGGTGGAAGTTCCCTATTCGTTCAACGTGCATTGACGATCGAGAAGCCCCTCCACATCCACCTCAACGGACTAGACTGACACAACAAGAAAATCGCACCGTGTCGCCCTCCATGGGAAGCGGGTGCCATACACGGCGCGCATCGGTTGTGTCAGTACGAGTGGATACCCTGTATCCTATTCCGAAGGAACAACGGCCTTCTCTTCTCTGGTCGTAAGGAGGAGATGCTTCTATTTTACTATTCACGGTCAAGGTATATCGCCTTATACACCAGTCCAAAAACAGCGGTCAGTGCGAGCAACGCAAAGAATATCGTCATCATAGATCTTCACCTCCTTTGATCTCTAAAAGGCATACTGCTCGAATATGAATGGTCGATGATGAAATTATGAAGAAATCTTCATAATTCAATGACCTTGGCCACCTATCCTGTTGATTTGCCACATGTAGTCATCGGGTGTCGGGTGAGAGATATCAGGGTGAATCATCGAAGAAGAAGCCAGCGAAACAAGAAGGGAATTGTCTAGAAAGCGATACTTCTCATGCTGGGAAGGACTTGCGCAATCATGTGGGCGGCGCCAGGCTCCATGAAATCTCGGGCCCGGGGTCGCTGTCAAAGCGCGCAAGCCCAATGCAATATCAACCAGGCGCCCACGATGGTGCAGACTGTGGTCAGCCCGGATTGCTGCACAACTCAGAGACCATGCGGAAGTTGCTCACTCTCTCTCGGGGGCGAGCAGGGGGTCACAAGTGCGTACTTGACTGGCAAGCATGACCCTCTCTGCCCGGCCCCCGTCTACAGCTGGTTTCTCCACGGCATCGACCGGGTCGGGTCACCTGCTGGCGAGCTGCAACATTGCGTACAACACCCCAAATATGGCGGCTAATAAGAACACTTCGATAAAGGAAATCATAATAGTTGTTCACCTCCTTTTACTTTTCTATCTCTATACGCCTTCAAGATGAAGCCTCCATGAGGGGGTCATGAAGAGTCCTTCATAATGTGCGCCTCCTCCAACGTAGTTGAGGAGTGTCGTTTCAGCACGACACCGTTCCACGGTGAGCGCCCTAGTGGTATTGAATCTACCGACAGAGATCGTGGGGAAGGGGGGCCGGATACTAGAAAGCTTAGGCAGGGACTGTCTGCTGGGCAAGGGCTGGTAAGCGCAGGGTGAAGACGGAGCCTTTGTTGACTTCGCTTGTGACATAAATGTTCCCGCCGTGGGCATCCATGATTTCCTTCACGATGGGAAGCCCAAGCCCGGTACCGGCGGAGTCTTTCGCTCGGGCCCAATCGGTGCGGTAGAATCGTTCGAACAGATGGGGAATATTTTCCGGCTCGATTCCGTGGCCTGTGTCCTCGACCGACACCACCACTTCTTGACCTACGGCCTGCAGGCGGATGGAGACAGCTCCACCGGATGGAGTGTAACGCAGCGCATTGTCGAGCAAATTGATCAATGCCTGTTTGAGCCACTGGGCATCGCCGAGCACAAACGGAACCGGCTGGGATTCAAACCGCATGGTAATCCGGCGGTCATCCGCCAAGAGAATCAGCTCATCCACGATCTCTTGAATCAGAGGTTCCAGGGCGAGCGGGACAAGATTGACCGGCGGCTTGCTACTGGTGAACTTCGCGAGAGTCAATAATGGGCGCGTCAGGGCGATCAGGCGCTCCACTTGGTGGAGATTGTTGAGAAGCACCTCGTGATATTCTTCGGCGGTCCTCGCTTTCATGAGCGCGACCTCTAGGTTGCCTTGCAGGATGGTCAGGGGGGTCTTCATCTCATGAGCGGCGATCTCGCAGAAGTTCCGTTGGACCTCGCTACTTCGTTGGAACTGATCCAATACGGAATTGACCGCCTGGGTGAGTCGCCGAAATTCTCGATAGGGTGAATCCATCTCCAGTCGCTTCCCAAGGTCAGCTTCCGACATGGTTTCGGCGCCCGTACACAAGGCCTCAATGGGGGCCATCACTTTCTTTGCCAGCCAGAGGCTGCCGACCCAGGCCAGGATAAGAGTGGCCCCCGATCCAAGGGCGAGCAGAAACACAAGGCCATGGAGAGTTTCCTGATAGTGGCGCAAGGAGGTTTCCGCCTGCAAGATGTACCGCACATGACCCTTGCCTGTGAGCCAGAGAAACAGGAGCCGCGCAGGCGTACCATCGGGAGCGTCGAGTGTCTCGAACAGGATGTTCTTGAGGCGAACCTGTTCGAGCACGTGGGGGGAGAGCGGCCCTTCAACAGTTGCGTGAGAACTTCTCCACAAGAGCGAGCCGTCGGCTGAAAAGACACGAAGGGCGTGGGTCACGTCTGGCAGGACGTGCTGTTCCGTGGTGCTTTGGGTCAATTCGGTGGTCGGGGCAGTATCCTGGCCGCTCTGTTCAAAGAACTCGGGATGCCGTTCCACAAACTCGGCGAGGGTTTCCGCCAACACGAGGAGGCGACCATCCACAAAACGCTGCAACAAGATCTCGCTGGCGGCATATACCAGGGCAGAGAACACGAGAAGCCCCGCCATCAAGACAAAGGCGGACCAACTGATCAAGCTGCGCAGGGATTTCATGCAGAATCGTCCGGGTCTTCGAGCATATACCCTGCGCCGCGCACCGTGGCGATTAAGGGCGGCGAAAAGTCCCGGTCGATCTTCGCACGGAGGGCTCGAATGTGGGCGTCGACGATATTCGTCATGGGGTCATAACTGATATCCCACACGTGTTCAATGATTGCGGTTCGGGTGAGCACGCGATTCTTGTTCCGCAGGAGGAACTCAAGCAAGGCATACTCCTTATTCGTCAGGGAGATTTCCTGTCCTGCGCGCCAGACACGGTGAGAAGCCGGGTCTAACCGTAGGTCGACCGCTTGAAGACGAGCAATTTGCTGGGAGCTGCCCCGCCGCAGGAGGGCTCGGACCCGGGCGAGCAGTTCCACAAAAGCGAACGGCTTTGCTAAAAATTGATCCGCGCCCGTATCGAAGCCGGAGACCTTGGTTTCCACTGTGTTGCGCGCCGTTAATAAGAGCACCGGCGTCATGATCTTCTTGTCACGAATGCGGCGGCAGAGCGTCAAACCGTCAAGCTTGGGTAACATGATGTCGAGGATCATCAGGTCATAGGAATTGTCCAGAGCCAACGCTAAGCCTGCTTCGCCGTCGACGGCCACGTCCACCACATACTGCTCTTCTTTCAATCCTTTTCTGATGAATTGAGCCAGATCCGCGTCATCTTCAACGAGAAGAATTCTCATGGCCTACCTCATGATTGGACTACGCAGACCGGCAGCGAAGGAAGCAGTGGGTCAACAGAGGATGCTCTTACAATCGGTGACCACCAGGTTGGTTGCTTTTTCGTCAGCATCGAGCTCGATCGTCAGCCAGGCTATTCCCATCGCCCGTTCGTCCTGGTGGGCCCCACCGCTCCCCTCAAGGAGGGTGACAATATAATAGCGGCCAGGAGGAACTTTCGTGAACCAAAAATGACCGGTTGGATTGGCCCTCGTCGTACGGAGATAGGGAATCAGTCTCTTATCGGTCAGCAGTTGGGCCATGACCTCACGAAGGCATTCCACAGGCGACCCCTGAGTCACGGAGTTCTCTGGGGACGATGTCCCACCTTTTGATGTGCAGGAGTTCTCTCGCACATTCTTATCGAACCAAGCGCGAGTATAGGAAACCATCGGAATCAGGTAGATCGAGGCCCCCGCCTGAGTCACGGCTTTTCCAGAGGATGCGCGCAGGAAGACTTGTCCAGCCGCACTTCCCCGACCTTTCGCCCTATAGGCGAAGAGTTCTTTATCGTTGAAGATCGGAGGGTTCGACGTGCCCGATCCCACCGCGTGTGCCAGCGCTACGTGGAAGCCGCTGATCAGCAACAAACCTGCGAGCCAGCGTCTGAGTTGCCTGTCACGCCACGTCATGTCGAGGAAGCCGACGCCGAGGCGGACTCTTCGGACACGGTTGGAGATGGGACGGCCTTGTGTTTGAGAGCGCGACCTTTGTCAGGCGTTGGATCGGTGACCAGACCATACACGTCGCGACCTTCGTGACCGTCCGGCAAATATTCCGTAATTGGCATCCCATCCTCGCGAACAAAAAGAAGACAATGACAGTATTTGTAGATTTGCATTTCGTCGCACGCGCAGATCCAGCGCCGGAGCTTGGCTTCAGCTTCCTTGTCCTTGTAAAAGTTGCAAGGGCAGAGCGGTTTCCCGAGTTCGTCGATATGGGACGCTAATCCCTTGACCACCGCCTCCGTCACAGCAGTATTGGGATGCATCGCGGTTCCGCTTTTCTCCGCAAACCCCTGTACGAACTTCCGGATCTTATCGAGGCTTTCCTGCGTCGGTTCAGCCATGGACTTTCTCCTCCGAGCGATGACGGCCAGACACGCTAGTTTACAAGGATAATTCGCTGCTTTACAATCTGTCCCTTCAGCTGATTCTCGTAATAAGTCATGACGGACATGTCGAGTCGACAGATCTTGCTGCAACGGCTGGTCTCCGAGTTGAGTCCGGCGGTCGCAGAGACATTGGTGGTTGGTTTGGCGCAAGCCACCGGCAAACCGGATGCCGAGGCACGGGTACTGACCTTACTGGACGAACTCCAAGAGTTGTCGGAAAAAGCAGCCGGCTCAGCGATGGCGGCATTGCCTGAGCTTGACCGACGGGCCGGCCTCTCGCATATCATTTTGTGGCTCGATCTCGGAGTGGCACTGGCACAGTCCTCCGGGGCATGCGCGCTTAAGTATTTCAAAGATAGTCCATTGGTCCTCGGACTGATCGAACCAGTCGAAGCGCGCACGGAAGTCTTAACAATCGGTCTGGAAATTGCCGAACAAGATCCCAATGTTGCGCTCGAATACATCAGGCACGCCCCGCAGATTCTGTCCGATGTTCCTGCCACACAGTTGCGACCCTGGCTCGATATCGGCATTCAACTGACCCAAGTCAATGTGGTCGTGGGGCTTGAGTTCATCCGACAAATCTCCAACTTGGCCCCCGTGCTGCCTTGGGAGAGTGTGCGTAGCTGGGCCACGGTGGGCATGAAATTGATTGTGCCGAATAGCCTCGGGAAGCCGGACTATGTGGCGACCATGGAGTTTCTCAGGACCAGCCCGTCGATTCTTGGAAATATCCAAGACCCTCCCGTTCGGGAAAAGGTCGTATCGCTGTGTCTCCAGTTGGCCGAACATTCCCCTGAATCCAGTATCACGTGGCTCGCAGAGTCACCCGACCGCTTGGGAATGTTGCCGTCAATGGAATGGCGGATCCGGCTGTTGCAGTACGGTGCTTTGCTTGCCGAGAAGCACGCTGACGTGACACTTGAATACCTGCGTCGTGCCCCCGAACTCGTCGAACTCATTGGAAATGGACCCGAAGCGCTCACGCGGTTTGAAAACTGGTTCAAGGCGGGGATGGAAGTAGCGGCCTACAGCCCAGACGGAGCGCGGGCTTACTTTTCAATGGAGTCGAGGAAAGCACTGGCTTCGGTCGAACAAGCCTTGAGCGGGGTGCCATTTCGGCAGGTCGCGCGACGAGTGAAACTGTTCGTCCAGGGACTCTGTGGAACCGACATCGCCGTCACGGCGCTTCCTGATTCGGTGACTTCCCCAGCCCGCGCGACAGTCAGCGGCGACGGGAGAACCATTTCGTTGCCGGCGCTTCTCCGTCGGTATCCGACGGCCGCGGAAAACGAGCGTCTTTATCTCGTGATGGCGGCGCATGAAGCTGGACATGTGGAATTCGGTACCTACCGTCTCCGGCTCGTAGCTCTCACCGACTTGGTCGAAACCGTACGACGCCGGTATGGTCGATCCAATGAAGCGAGACCGGAGACGCTGGTCGGCCTTTTCCAGATGTATCCGAACCCCGCGCTGGTGCGGGACCTGTGGACCGTGCTAGAAGATGCTCGTATCGAATTTTTGCTGCAAACTGAATATCCAGGACTCCGGTGCGACCTTGCTCGATTGGCGGCGGAATCCATCACCCCACGTGATCCGGCTCAGGGTTTGACGATACAGGAGTTGGTCCTCGACTGCCTCTTGAGACTCACAACCGGTGAATCGACGGATTCTGCCGTTCCTAAGGCAGTCAAAGAAGAAGTCGCGATCCTTTGGAGCCTGTGCCATTCCATTCTTAAAACCGCGGCTACAGCGGAGGAGACAGTTCGGGTGGTTGATCAGGTCTATGTTCGATTGGAAGAACTGCTGGCGGCTCGTGGCGAGATGATACGTGCAGGATGGCGCGAGGAGCCGAAAGATACAGAAACGGAACAGGCGAAACCGGAACAACCGGGTGACCAATATCGAGCACTGACCAATTTGGTCTATCGTGGCTCGATGAATCCGGAGTTCATCACGTGGGGTCAGGAACAATTCGACCAGCACCATGGGCTTCCGGCACAATCCGACGGGCGAACGAGGGAGAATGTCCGGAGCGGTGAGCAACATTCCGGAAGCGATATGTTGAGCGAGGGGCGTTCATTGCCGTCCATCGTGGAAGAGTGCCTCGCACTTGAGGTGGAAACCCAACCGATTCGGCAGCTCACGACTCATGACGGGCGAGCCACCCTCTACGCTGAGTGGGACTATCGGATTGAGGATTACCGGATGAATTGGTGTCGCGTGGTAGAACGACCAGCGGACCCAGGGTCCGACGACTTCGTCACGGAGACGTTGGTCTCTCATCAAAGTACCGTCAGGTCGCTGCGCCGGTTTTTTGAAGGCTTGCGTCCACCAGCCTTCCGCCGCGTCGCGGGGCAATCCGACGGCGAAGATGTGGATCTCGATGCCGTTGTCCGGCGAACAGTGGAACAGCGGGCAGGTATGGAAGGCGATGATCGGCTGTACATCCGGCGGGAAAAACGAGAGCGCGACGTGGCGGTGGCCTTCCTCATTGATATCAGTGGATCAACAAGCCGAGACCTCGGAACCGGTCGACGGGTGATCGACATTGAGAAGGAAGGTCTGGTGCTGCTCTGCGAAGCGCTGGATGCCCTCGGCGATCAGTATGGACTCTATGCCTACTCGGGCCAAGGACGAGCGAGGATCGAGTTTCTCACGATCAAAGACTTTGACGATCGACTTGGGGCGGCGACGGCTCATCGGCTTGGTGGCTTGGCTCCTCGTCATCAGAATCGCGACGGTGCGGCCATCCGGCACGCCACGGCGAAGCTGCTGGCGCGGGAAGCGAAGAATCGCATCCTCGTGCTGTTGAGCGACGGAAGACCATTGGACGACCAGTACAAGGACGAATACTCGTTGGAAGATACGAAGGCGGCACTCCGGGAGGCAAGACAACGGGGAGTCGAGACTTTTTGCGTCACGATCGATCGGGAAGCTGAGAATTATCTACGCCGCATGTACGCCGATGTACAGTACTGCGTCATAGACCACGTCGATGCCCTTCCGACGAAGTTGCCTGGAATTTACAGGCGATTGACGGCGTAAGAACTCAAGAACATGACAAACTCGATCCGAAAGCCGACGATCCCTGCATGGTTATATAAGCTCTTCACAGGGCATCAGTATCCCTACGTCCGTCGATTGGCCAAGTTCGGACAGGCGCTGAAACCAGGTGAAGACCGTCCAGAGCCGACGAGAGAGATGATCGACGCAATGTTCTGGGAAGTTTATCCTCGTTGCCGAATAAAGGTATTGCAGGAAGTCAAAGAAGGGATGATCGTGGTCTTTCATGACCTGGGTGAATATCCTCCGGGTGGCTTTCAGGAGCTCGTCGACAATCCGGAGGAGTTTCTGGCAACAACATTCGGCAAGAAGAAGATCAAGGTCAATTTCTATGACGGAGATAATTTCGTCTGCACGATTAACTTCAAAGTTGCGGGCTGGACGGAGCACGAACATGCGTGACGGCTACATGGTGAGGTGTAAGAGAATGTTAGGCGTCACTTGGTACGTTTCACGCTTCACGAGGTGGTAATGATGGAACGACCGAAAGTTACGGTAGTAGGTGCGGGGAACGTCGGAGGGACGACGGCGCAGCGGTTGGCCGAAAAGAATCTCTACGACGTGGTATTGGTCGATATTGTCCAAGGGGTTCCACAGGGCAAAGCGCTCGATATTTCACAGGCAGGGCCGGTCTGCGGGTACAGCACGATGGTGGTCGGCACCAACGATTACGTGCAAACCGCTGGATCGTCGATCGCCGTGATCACGTCCGGCATTCCAAGAAAGCCGGGCATGAGTCGAGACGAGTTGTTGGCGACGAATGCGAAAATCGTGAAATCCGTCGTCATGGAATTGGTCTCCCGCTCTCCGGACATTGTCCTCATCCTCGTCACTAATCCATTGGATGCCATGGTCCATGTGGCGCGTTCCGTCACCGGTCTCCCGAAATCGAGAATCATCGGGATGGCCGGAGTGCTGGACTCGGCAAGAATGCGGACGTTCATTGCGGCTGAACTCAACGTACGGGCCACGGAGGTGCAGGCAATGGTGTTGGGCGGACACGGCGATACGATGGTACCGCTGCCGCGCTATACGACCGTGAGGGGTAGGCCGGTGTCGGAACTGATGTCGAAGGAGAAACTCGACGCCATCGTCAAACGAACGCGGGACGGAGGAGCCGAAATCGTGGGTCTTTTGAAAACGGGCAGTGCCTTCTATGCTCCGTCCGCTTCCGCTGTGGCGATGGTTGAATCGATCCTTAAGGACGAGAAGCAAGTGATGCCCTGTGCGGTGCTGTGTGAAGGAGAGTACGGACTCAAAAACGTCGTGGTCGGGGTTCCGGTGAAGATCGGACGGGGTGGAGCCGAACAGATCGTGGAGTATGAACTGACCAACGACGAACGAGCGGCGTTGGAAACTTCGGCCGACGCGGTGCGGGAACTCTGTCGCACCGTGGATCGGCTGATGGCGTAAGGAACCCCCTCGACCATTTATCGACAGCGCCCGTTGGACGGCCACCGTCGCGCCGACCAAGGTCACTCGTGGGCTTGACATTCGGAGAAACACTGCAGTAGAGAGGTTGGGTTAACAGTCAACCGTTTGACGAGAGGGAGCTATGAAATTTCTTGAAGATCCGATGCAGACGATGGGAGTGGGATTTGCCCTCACCGTCGTGTTGATCATGATATATCTAGGCTTAACGGGCATTGGCGCGGGTGAAGGCGACTGGGGCCAGATGATCCTTCGCTGGATTCACTTCCTGGCCGGGATCACCTGGATCGGGCTCTTGTATTTCTTCAACCTGATCAATGCGGCCTTCTTGAAAAGCCTGGATGGGCCGACCAAGAACATCGTGATTCCGAAACTCATGCCGGCGGCACTCAATTGGTTCCGGCATGGGGCCACCGTGACCGTGCTGGCCGGAGTTCTTTTATACGGCCACATGTATCACAAGGGCGGAACAGGAGCGGTGGCCTTGGCAATCGGTGGACTGCTCGGCATTATCATGATGGGCAATGTTCATGGGATTATCTGGCCGAACCAGAAGAAGGTGATTGCCGCAGTGACTGCGGCCGCTCAGGGGACTCCGGCCCCACCTGAGATGGCTCAATGGGGACGGACCGCATTGCTGGCCTCGCGCGTGAATTTCATGCTCTCGATTCCCATGTTGTTTTTCATGGGAGCCGGTAGCCATTTTAGATAACACCGGTGCTATTCTTGGCCGGTAGGTTACTCCTACCGGCCAGGTTTGACACCGCGACCCTTATTTCTGCTGCCCTCTATGCCCAGCCTCAGAATAGGCCCCCTAGCCCTAACTGATTGAGATTCAGGCCTATTTAGCCTCGTCGCCTTGACGGATGAAGAGGCGGAGCCGTATAGTACAACCTTCCATATTGAGGAGCTCGATCGGTACAGGTATGCCTACGACTGCAGAACCACGCCTTGTCCAACAGACGGAGGGAGCCCCTTGGGAGATCGAAGGGTATCTCAAAGTCGGTGGCTATGAAGCCTGGAAGCGTTGTGTCAAGGAACTGAAAGCTGCTCAAGTGATTGATGAGCTGAAGAGGTCGGGCCTGCGGGGACGGGGTGGAGCAGGATTTCCGACGGGAATCAAGTGGGACAAGGTCCTCAATCACCGGGTAAAAGAGCGATATTTCGTCTGCAACGCCGGCGAACACGAACCGGGCACGTTTAAGGACCGCCATTTGTTGAAGACCTTGCCGCACCAATTGATCGAGGGCTGTTTGATCGCGTCCTACACGGTGCAGGCGAAGGCCTCCTTTATCTATGTGAATCATGAGTACCGTGAAGAGCAGCAGAATCTTAAGAAGGCCTTGGCTCAGGCGAAAGAACGGGGACTGCTCGGCAAGAATGTGTTGGGAAGCGGCTTCGATATAGAATTGGAAGTTTTTGAAGGTCATGGAAGCTACGTAGCCGGCGAAGAGACAGCGATGTTGGAGTCGATGCAGGGCCGTCCCGCGATGCCGCGGCAGAAGCCACCGTTCTATCCGACGGACTTCGGCCTCTATGGCAAACCGACCTTGGTCAATAACGTTGAGACGCTGTGCAATATACCTCGGATTCTCTACAAGGGCGCCGGGTGGTTCACCCAAACTGGGACGGAGAAGTGTCCCGGCACGATGATGTTTTCACTAAGTGGAGCGGTCAATCGGCCTGGTGTGTACGAGATGCCAATGGGCGTGACGATTCGAGATCTGATCGAGCAATGTGGCGGTGGCGTGCCTAATGGTCGCAAGATCAAAGCGGTCTTTCCCGGTGGTCCCGCGTTTTCCATGGTAACGGCGGACCAGCTCGATCTACCGATGGACTTCGATTCGTTGAAGAAAGCCGGCACGGGGTTGGGCTCGGCCGGTGTGATTGTCGTGGACGATGCAACCTGCATGGTGGCCAAGACGCTGCATTTTTCCAATTTTTTTAAGAACGAGAGTTGCGGTCAGTGTCCCCCCTGTCGAATGGGCACAAACAACTTAGCCGTGCTGATGACGAAGATTGAATCGGGGCAGGGCACTCAGAAAGACCTCGACAGCATGCTGCAGCTCTGTGGATTCGTCAAAGGGACCGGGTACTGCACCCTCGTGACCGGAGCCTCGGTATTGGTGCAAAGCAGTTTGAAGCTGTTCCGTCACGAATACGAAGATCATATTCGGCTGCAGAGGTGTCCCTATCAGGAAGCAGCGGCCGTGATTGATGCTCATTCCTAGGTGGAGTCATGCCGCGGGTGACTTTTCTTCATTCGGACGGGCGAAGCGGGGAAGTGGAAGAGAACATTTCCCTCCTCGAGGCCGCAAAAGAAGTGGGGTTCCGGTTGAATCACGACTGTGGCGGAAATGCCTCCTGCACCACCTGTCGAGTGGAGGTCCAGATGGGGCATGAGCACCTCTCGGAGATTGATTTCGACGAGCAAGACTTGCTGGACCGAGAAGCGTTGACGGAGCCCTGGCATCGCCTTGCGTGCCAGGCACGTGTCTTGGGCGATGTCGTCGTGCGCGTGCCGGAAGCCAAATGGGAGAATCCAAGGACTGCCACGACAGAAGCATGGGGTTGATATTCGAGAGAGAGGTGTTAGACTAACATTCCAGCCCGTTGGTGCGGGTTGGGCTGATCTATAGAGGAGGAAGACGATGGTTACAATCACGACAGTGGCGGAGCAGAAAATCAAGGAGTTGATGGCCGAGGAAAAAGACGTCGTCGGATTGCGGGTATACGTCCGGGGCGGCGGGTGCCATGGCTATCAGTATGGGATGGCCTTTGAATCCAAAATGGCCGAAGACGATACTATCATCGAAAAGGGTGAGGTGAAGCTCATCATGGATTCACAGAGCGCTCCTTTGTTGCAAGGCGCGGAAGTCGACTACGTGGACAGCGTTCAAGGTTCGGGCTTCTCGATCAAGAATCCTCAGGCCAAAACGACGTGCGGCTGCGGCAGCTCCTTTAGTGCCTAAACGTCGCAACCGGATCACCATAGGAATATCGACAAAGGACCTCCGGGCTAAGACTGCTCGATGTGCGAGCAGTCTTAGCATTTCCTTTCCACCCACGAGACACTAGATTCAATGTCTCACGTACATGTGACGAGGCGCTATCGCTTTTGCGCCGCCCATAGGCTTCACACGGATCTCCTTTCTCCCGAAGAAAATTGGGCTGCGTTCGGAAAATGTAATAACCCGAACGGTCATGGGCATAACTATGTGGTGCTGGTGACGATTAGGAGCGGAGCGGCCCAGGGAACGAGCGCCCTAGATCGCCTTGACCACATCGTCAGCGAGAAAATAGTCGAGCGCTTTGATCATCGCGACCTCAACGGTGATCCGGCTTTCGCTGCCTTGACGACGACTGGTGAGAATCTCGTCAAAGTGATCTGGGACATCTTGGAACCGTTCCTGCCTGCTGGCAGTCTATACAAGGTTGGGGTCATCGAGACGAGAGACAACTATTTCGAATATGCGGGAGCCGCATAAACCAGAGGGGAAGGCAGTGAGAAAGCAACAGAAGAGAGAGAAGGGACTGGAACAAGTGGAAGACACCAGCGGGAGTGGTAAGCCCGCAGATCTGCCGGTACTTCAATCGCTGGTCACCGAAATGTTGCTCGCGCTTGGAGAAAAACCCGGTCGAAACGGTCTGCTCAAGACCCCCGAACGGGTGGCTAAAGCGTTGGCCTTTATGACACAGGGCTATCAGCGTGATATCGACCACCTGTTGAACGGTGCGCTGTTTCCGATCGAATACGACGAGATGGTCATCGTCAAAGACATCGATTTCTTCAGTATGTGTGAGCACCACCTGCTCCCGTTTTTCGGCAGAGTTCATGTCGGCTACTTGCCGAATAAGAAGGTGGTCGGCCTCAGCAAGATTCCCAGGATTGTCGATACTTTCGCAAGGCGGCTGCAAGTTCAGGAGAGGCTGACTGTCCAAATCGCGGAAACCTTAAGCTCAAAGTTGAACGCCCACGGCGTCGGAGTCGTCGTCGAAGCGCGACATCTCTGCATGATGATGCGCGGGGTCGAAAAACAGAACACGGTCGCCGTCACCAGCTCGATGTTGGGAGCATTCCGCAGCCAATCACAGACTCGCCTGGAATTCTTGAAATTGATCCGACGCGGCAGCGTCGGCGAACCAGACTGAGTTCCAGACAATCGCTCCCTCGGCTTTCCTGCTTAGCTCATGACATTCCCGACAAAAGAACGGACGGCTTCATTGAACAGGCCGGGCTGTTCCAGGTTCGAAAGATGGGCAGCTCCTGGAATAATGGCCAAGTGGGCGCCGGGAATCTGGTCGGCCATGAGTTTGGCGTCGGAAGGTGGGGTGGGGAGATCCAGTTCCCCGACAATAATTTGAGCAGGACAGGTCATCTGTTTTAAGAGTGGGATGGAATCGGGCCTCTCCGCCATTGCCATTAAGTCTCCCGCTATGCCACTGACCTGGTTGCCCTCGATCATCATGCGTACTCGTCGCACAAGGTCCGGCTTCGTTTGGATCGTTGCGGGACTCAGCAATTTCGGAATCATGATGTCGGCAACAGCGCTCACACCCTGCTTGTATGCGACTTGAGCCATCTCAAACCGCGCTTGCTTTCCTTCCTCGGAATCTGCCTGGGGTCTGGTATCGGCCAAAACCATTCCTTTCACACGCTCGGCATACTTTCGATAGAAGGCGAAGAGGAGGTAGCCGCCCATCGAGAGTCCGACGAAGACTGCTTGCTGGAGCGACAGGTGATCGAGGAGACCACGGACATCATCGGCTGCCTGGTCCAAGGTATAGTGCCAAAGCGGAGCATCGGATTCGCCATGCCCGCGCAGGTCGATCGTAATGACTCGGAACTGCGACGAGAGCGCTTCCTCCTGTTCCGCCCACAGAGTGCGGTTGAGTGGAAAGGCATGGAGAAAGATGATGGGAAGGCCTGTCCCTTGATCGTTGAACGAGAGGGTAATGCCGTTAATCCTGGCTTTCACGGTCTGCTCCGCAAAATGCGCTGTTCCTACCATCGGCTGTCTGGATGGTCAAGAGGCCATTTGCGATCCTACGGAGCGACGTATACAATTTCCGCTATTCCCAAGGAGTGCGATGACCCGCTCTCGCGATCAGGCCCCTGATCTATTCACCCCCTCAGACCCCCAATATACGGTTGAAGCCCCGCTCCCCGAGCGGATGCGGCCGCGTGAGTTTGCCGATTTCGTCGGGCAAGACGAGCTTGTTGGGCCGAATTGTCCCTTGCGAAAAGCAATTGAAGCCGATCGGCTTTCTTCCGTCATCTTCTGGGGCCCCCCCGGGTCGGGGAAGACGACCCTAGCCCATCTGATTGCCCGGCATACGAAGGCACAGTTTATCCCATTCTCGGCTGTGACCAGCGGCGTGCCAGAGTTACGCACGATCATCAAGGCGGCTGAACAACTCCGAGCGATCAATGGGCAACGGACCATCCTCTTTGTGGATGAAATCCACCGCTTCAACAAGGCGCAGCAAGACGCCTTTCTCCCCCATGTCGAACGAGGCACCATCATTCTTGTCGGTGCGACCACGGAGAATCCGTCCTTTGAAATCATCAGCCCCCTCTTGTCACGTTCGCTGGTCGTCGTGCTCAAACCACTGACAGAAGAAGCGTTGGGGCAGATTCTGGATCGTGCGCTCGTCGACGTTGAACGAGGGTTAGGAACATGGAAGGCGCGCTTTTCTCCAGAGGCCAGGCAACGGCTGATTGCGTTCGGCAATGGTGATGCGCGGGCGCTGCTCACATCGCTGGAATTTGTGGTGGCGCAAGCGCCGGCTGGGTCCGATGGCGTGCGTGAGATTGATGGAGCGACGTTGGAAGCCGCGCTGGGCAAAAAGGCGCTGCGGTACGACAAAACCGGCGAAGAACATTACAACGTCATCTCGGCCTACATCAAAAGCCTTCGCGATTCAGATGCAAACGGAGCCCTCTACTGGCTGGCCCGGATGCTGGATGCCGGGGAAGATCCGAAATTCATCGCCAGACGGATGGTAATTTTCGCGTCAGAGGATGTCGGCAATGCCGATCCGTTGGCCATTCTCGTGGCTACATCTGTGGCACAAGCTGTCCAGTTCGTGGGACTCCCAGAGGCGCAGATCAACCTGGCTCAGGGCACCACCTACCTGGCGTCGCGACCCAAAGACAACGCGTCCTACGTCGGTCTCCTGGAAGCGCTAAAGGACGCGAAAACCTATGGCAACCTGGGGGTTCCCCTTCACCTCCGGAACGCGGTGACGTCTCTGATGAAAGACCTAGGCTATGGGACCGGCTACCGCTATGTCCACGACGATCCGCCGGCACGAACGGAACAAACCCACCTCCCGCCGCCACTCGGAGATCGACGGTACTACCGTCCAAAGCCTCGGGAATAGGGCCTATTGTCCTAGTTTACATTCTTGTCTAATCGGTTATACTTAGACCAATGAAGCGAGGGGAAGGAAAATCGTCAGCCAGCGCGACTGCACTGAGTGAGCGGAGGAAATTTGTCCGGGCCACATTGGTCGGCTCGGCCTTGGTTTCGCCGAAAAGCGGCGGGCGCGCCTGTACTGCAGTCCTGGATAATGTGAACAAGATCGGGGCCGGGCTTCATACCAAGGATCGCTTCCCATCAAACGAGAAAGTCACTGTCTCGCTCGCCTTCCTCGATTCCGATCGAGTCGAGCAACAGGAAAAGCTCGATGGGACCGTCGCCTGGGTCAGGCCCTGGGAAAAGAAAGGATTCTTGATCGGGGTCGTCTGGGATGAATTGGTGACGAAAGAGAAGAACCGCTGGCTGTATTACTATCTAGAAGAAACCCTCAAGGCCTCTGTCTAATACGATCACCTCCAAGATCATCGCGTCATTCCCTAATCGCTTCACATACGAGCCCTAAGACGGATCACAGCACTAGCCCAGCGAGACCAGCTGTTGTTTCACAGTTTCTAATTCGGCAGACAGTGATTCCCAACGGGCGGTCAGTCGCTCAAGATTGCGTTTCCACTCTTCCTGTTCTTGATGCAGAAGGTTCCACCGGTCGAACTGTTCGTAGAGCTTCGGATCGGCCAATTCTGCCTCGCGGGTCTTGATCTTCCCTTCGGCCTCACTAATCTCCGTTTCGGCGCGTGATACCTGCTTCTCCAATCGCGCCTGCGTCTTGGACAGGTCCCGCCGCTCCCCCCCACGCCCTTTTGGCAGTACTTGTTGTTCCATTGCGCGAGTAGGGCCGGAGGAGGGAGGGGATGCTCTTTCGAGCTCCTCGCTCGTTTCCTTGATCGATTCAAATTCTTGGGCCTTCTTCCACAGATAATACTCGTAGTCACCAATGAAGTTCCGCGCCTGCCCCTCTTCAATCTCAACAACCCTGGTGGCGATTCGGGCCAGAAACGTGGGGTCATGGGATATGAAGATGATGGTTCCGGGGAACTCGGCCAATGCGTCGGTGAGCACATCCACGGAGGCAGGATCCAGGTGATTCGTCGGCTCATCAAGCAGCAAAGTATTGGCAGGTTCCACGAGCATACGAGCTAACGCGACCCGGTTCCGCTCCCCGCCGCTCAACGCCTTGATCGGTTTCTTCTGATCCTGACCTGAAAACAAGAAGGCCCCTGCGATCCCGCGCAGGAAATTCATCTCCGCATGCTTGGTGACCTCTTCAAGCGATTCGAGGATCGAATGCTCAGGGTTCAAGGTTTCCGCCTGATGCTGGGCGAAGTAGTGCAGGGTCACGCCGTGTCCGACGGTTCTGGTGCCGGTATCGGGAGGAAGGACGCCAGCGAGCATCTTCAAGAGCGTACTCTTTCCGGCTCCGTTCTCACCGACCAGTGCGATACGTTGGCCACGCTCTACGGAAAAATCGAGCGTCTTGTAGACCACCTTTTCGCCGTAGCGCTTACTGGCCCCGGCCAAGTCCAATACCTGACGGCCGCTTGTCGAAGGGAGAGGAAACCGAAACTTGACTCGTTTTGGATCTCGCTGGATTTCAATCCGCTTGACCTTTTCCAGTTGCTTGAGCCGCGACTGCACCTGGCTGGCCTTATTGGCCTGGTATCGGAAGCGATCGACAAACTTTTGAACCCGAGCGATCTCCTTGGACTGCCGAGCCGCCGAGGCTTGTAGCTGTGCATCCTTTTCGGCTTTCAGTTTGCGGAAGAGCGAGTAGTTGCCGCGGTACTCCTCGATCTTATGATGGCGGAGTTCCCAGATGTGCGTGACCACGCGATCCAGAAAAGCGGTGTCGTGGCTGATGATCAGGAGCGTCATGCCGGATTGGAGCAGAAACTGTTCGAACCAACGTTGGGTCGGTTTATCCAAATGGTTGGTCGGCTCGTCGAGCATCAACACATCGGGGTTGGATAAGAGCAGATGCGCCAGCGCGACCCGCATCCGGTAGCCCCCCGACAGTTTCTCGACATGACGATCAAAATCGATCTCCGTAAACCCCAGCCCCATCAGGATGCGTTTGGCTTCATGCTCCGGGTACTCATCGCGATGCGCGGCATCAAGGACGGTCTTCCCGGTAATCGTTTCGAGCTCCTGTGGGAGGTAGCCGATCCGAAGCCGAGGCCGCTTGCGGATCCAGCCCTTATCCGGTGACTCTTCGCCAAGGATCATGCGAAAAAGCGTCGTTTTCCCGGCGCCGTTCGGTCCGACCAAGCCGACTCTTGAATTCGGTCGAAGATGCGCAGAGGCATCAGTAAGGAGCACCTTCGTGGAATATTGCTTGCTGATGGATTCAATTTGGAGCATCGGCACAAACCTTCCACGTGAAATGGGACGACCGGGTCACCCGAGATGAACGTGAACGAGGGAAACAGCTAACCGGTTGGAAGGCGAGGGAGCTGAAGAAAGCTGAGCATAAGTGATGCGTACAAGGTAACCATTCTAGAATCCCAAACCCTTGAGGTGTTTATCCGGCGATACGCACGACGTGCGGTTTGGTGGAGCTGGCCGGGATTGAACCGGCGACCTCGTGAATGCCATTCACGCGCGCTCCCAACTGCGCTACAGCCCCACCTTGGGAGATTCAAAAATCGAAATTAATATGGAAAATTAAGGCGTTGAAACAACTTCTAGTATGCTAACACGCAGCTTTGAGCCAGTCAACCGACCAGTTGTTGCCTCACAGTGTCATGATCGCGAAGAAAGATTTGAATGCAAAGCATCGCAACGATCATCTTGACAAAAGAATAGGTCGCACCTACCATGGGGCCCCTTGGCTCTGATCTCCCAATCGGGTCAGAGCTATTTTTTCGTGCTGACTCCGGCTGAGGGTCGCTTTAACTATGGGCAATCTCGTCATTATCGGCGCTCAGTGGGGCGATGAAGGCAAGGGCAAGATCGTCGATATCTTAGCCCGAAACGCCGACATCGTCGTGCGCTATCAAGGTGGCTCCAACGCCGGGCATACTGTGATCAACGAGCGGGGGATCTATATTTTCCATCTTATCCCGTCGGGAATTTTGTACCGGGGGACGACCTGTGTCATCGGCAACGGCGTCGTCGTCGATCCTGGTTCTCTGATCGAAGAGATGGATCTGCTCCAGACCAAGGGCATCACGATCGGTAAGAACTTTGCCGTCAGTCAGCGGGCGCACCTGATCCTGCCCTATCATAAAGCGATCGACCGCGCGTTGGAACAGTCCAAAGGGTCACGGAAAATCGGCACGACCGGACGCGGGATCGGGCCCTCGTACGCTGACAAGATGGCGCGCATCGGAATTCTCACGGGGGATCTGCTGAACTCATCGTTGTTCAGGAAGAAACTCGAAGAGAATCTTGTCGAGATGAACTGGTTTTTAGAGCGATTGTACAAAGTCGAGACGTTTCTAGTCGACAAAATCTTCGATCAATATATGGGTTATGCTGATCGACTCAGGAGCCATATCGTCGACACCACTGTATTGTTGAATCGCGCCATAGAGAAGAACAAGACGGTCTTATTTGAAGGGGCGCAAGGCACGAACCTGGATGTGGACTTCGGCACCTATCCCTATGTGACCTCGTCCAGTGCGGCGGCCGGTGGGGCCTGTACGGGTACCGGTGTCGGTCCCACAATGATTGACGCAGTCATGGGCATCGCCAAAGCCTACTCCACAAGAGTCGGCAGCGGGCCGTTTCCAACCGAACTGACCGATGAGATCGGACGAGGACTCCAGGAACGAGGGAAAGAATTTGGTTCGACCACCGGACGGGCAAGGCGTTGCGGCTGGTTTGATGCGGTCGTGGTTCGTCACGCGACGCTGGTGAATGGGCTCACATCCCTGGCTCTGACCAAACTCGATGTCCTTGACGGCTGCAAGGAGTTAAAACTCTGCATCGGCTACAGACATGGGGGTACCATCTATAAGGCCATGCCGGCTGATTTGGATGTGTTGACCAACTGCGAGCCGGTCTATCAACGGATGAAGGGGTGGAGCACCGCGACAACAGGCACGACCAACTACAAGCAGCTCCCGGTCGAAGCGAAACGCTACCTGGCCCGTATCGAAGAACTGGCGCAGTGCCGAATCGATATGATTTCGACCGGGTCCAAGCGCGCGGAAACAATCATGCTGCGGAATCCCTTGGATTGCTCTCGCCGACGCCCCAAACGCCCCTGAAAATCGTCCATGGTTATCCGCTATTCATGAATGCTATGATGCGCGCGTGAGCATTGGACTGGCCGGTCATCCAGTCGCAGCACACCATCAATCAATATCGTGAGCCGGTAGCTCAGTCGGTAGAGCATCGCCCTTTTAAGGCGAGGGCCCTGGGTTCGAGTCCCAGCCGGCTCACCACGTGTTACAAGAGACAGCACGTTCAACACGACCTTCATCCTCAGGCCGCCTGCATAGTCTCAGCCCTATCGGGTGAATGAGGCCACGACCGGTTTAGTACGCGAAACAGCTCGCAAATTCATCCTCCCTTAAGAGTTTGGTCTAGCGAACTCCTCATCAGCTGCAGCAAGATGTGTGAGGCTTCAAAACGATGCCCTTGCGATTGTGATTCGCAACACCAACGCATGGCATGTCTGTTTTGAATTGGAGCGACGAACCCCGATGTGTTATCAGTGTAGAACTCACCGTGTGGCGGACGGGGGCCCACTTCCTACAGTCATCGCCACCTCATGGGAAGGATGTCCCGAGAACTCATGCGACCTATCGTGGAGACATAGCGATGCCCAAAGCCCGCAGCGCTGGCCAGTGTGATCGATGCGAAGCCGAAGACCGAGTCAGGATGACCTTCATGACGTGCAATCGCTGCCGCCGGTATTTCTGTAGTGAGCACGGCACCGTGGAATTAGACCAATGCGAAGCCTGCATTGAAGGCGGCGAAGAGACGGAATAGCGAAGGATCAATCAATCAGATCGAACCGGTGAACAGGTACCGGGAATCTTGTCTGGGGACGTCTGCCCGTCCGGTATCACACTCTGGTCGCATGTATCTGGTCGCCACCGGCTGTGACCGACCGGCTAACACCTGCGAGGCCCATCGCTCGTGCCAATGAGACTGTCACACCCGCTGCGTGATCCTCTCCGGCCCCCCCGTTCCGGCTATTGCCTCCTGTTTCCTCTGTGACCTGTGCGGCGCCTCTCCTCCTCCCGTGAGAGACTTATTATGAGGTCACATAAGGCGGAAACACCGTGGCGACCACCAACTCATCCAAACGACCAGCCAACACGCTACGCTGCGGCAACATCAAGGCGACGATCTGGTAGAACGCCAGCGAGAAGGGACCATTCTTCGCAACAACCTTTTCCCGACCGTTCAAAGATCACTCCGGCGCCTGGCGCAATGGCACCTCGTTCGGTCTCAATGACCTCGAAGCCATCATGACTGTCGCCTTTGAGGCGAAGGAGTGGATCACCGCTCATGCCTTGAAGCGCTGAGCAGTCTTCATTGGGAAGCCTCTAGCCCTCCGGGGCTTCCCTCAGGGGCGTGCAATAGCCCTCCGGTCATTGCACACGAGAACCTAAGAACCCATGAGATCCTGTCAATAGGTGTGTAGATGGAATCAGTCGGCGGTCCTCTCGGACTGATCGGTTCTGCTGCGGTTCACACTTCCTGATTGTCTCATTCTCCCATCCTTGAAGGGCAGACCGGAGGCGACCAGCGGCAGCAAATGCGGCCCATTGAGTCTTCGCCACTCCTGCTCGGCGACCCGGAACATCTTCCAGATGATGGCATGAGCCCCCTCGACTCTCTTGTAGCGACGAGACGCGTCGGTGCGGAGCCGGACGGAGGCGAAGGGCGACTCGACAATGTTCGTCCTTCTGCGGTACTGGAGCTTGTTCCGATCCACTTCGAGCAACCGACAGACGAGTCGGTGACTCCGCCCAAAGCGCTCGGCCATCCACTGGGCCGCGGTTCGTTTCGCCTTGGGCGTTACCAGTTTTTTGCGGTGATCGCTTTTAGCGCCTGAATGTCCAGGGCTTGCTCCGCCACCATCTGCGTCAATCGCCGGTTTTTGTCTTCCAGCTGACGGAGCTTCTTCACATCACTGACTTCAAGCCCGGCATAGTTCGCCCGCCACTTATAAAAGATGGCGTCCGAGATGCTGCGCTTGCGGCAGAGCTCTTAGACCCCCGATGCCCCGCCTAGGCGTCCTTGAGCACTGGCAATGATCTGTTCCTCCGTGTGCCGTTTCCTGGTCATGGCCCCCCTCCTGTGGGGCCGATCTCAGCACAGGTGAACTTCCAAGCCAATGGTCTAGTTTTCAGGGGGGAAGGTCACACAGCCCTTCCAGTTAGCCTCTCCAGATAGAATTTCTCAAGTAATTGATTGTATTGATATCTTTATTCTTTTTTCGGGGGAAGGTTCATGCTAAGATTGACGTGCTGCTTTCTTTACGCCATGGAGTCTCCCCTGGCGCTAAGGAACGAGGGGAGGTGATGTGGCCATCACCTCCCCTTTCTTTTGCCGCGCCGCTTCTTTGTTGTCGTGACCTGAGCCTGCCGGTCGTTCCGCCCTCTTTTGCCTTATTCTTCATCTCATGAGGTGCGCTTCGCTGGCGTGACCGGTTGCATCCAGACACCTTCGCCGATTCCATCCCGATGGAGAGCTGGTCAGAGAAGGGGAGCTCTCGTCGGTGACGCGGGTTCTCTCGGGTGGTCGAGTCTATCGGAAGCGTTGCTGAGGAAGTGTTCGATCGGACAGCGACTCGTGCGATGCGGTTTAGGACTGAGGAAGATCGAGGATGCGGGAAGGTGAGGAGGCGACGTGGCCGACGCCTCCTCATGGTGCGGCGACTACTTCTTCTTGGCCGCCTTCTTTGCAGGCTTCTTCGCTGCTTTCTTCGTTGCCATGAGTACTCCACCTCCCTTCGATTTCAAAAATGGTGATTGTATAGGTGTGGTATAGCAGAGTTTGTGCTGTGAGTAAAATCTTCCCTACACAACTTGTTCCAGTCGGCGGAAATAGGGGGTCAACCTTGTTCAGTGCATCCCCGCTTGCTGGGGATTCAGGAGGTGAATCCTTCTCGATGTCAAAGACCCTTGATTCGAACTCTTAAGGCGAGGGCCCTGGGTTCGAGTCCCAGCTGGCTCACTAAACAAATCACGCAGTTTGAGTGATGTTCTCGCCTCATCGTACGTGTTGATCCTTAGCCATGTGCTAAATTTGCATGCCTATCAGCAAAGTGCACATAACTTTACGGGTGGGGCAAGAGCACGGGCCACCAGTGCTCGATGAAATATGCGGGGCACATCATGGCGGCGGTTAAAGCGATAGGTATACTCTCCCACGTACCGCCTCATATGTTTGTCCTTCACCCCATGGTGCGTCCCAATGATCCAGGCTTTGGCATTCGAAATAAACTTATGGACCCACGGCAACCATCGCTCGCACGCGGATCGATCACCAGAGACCACTTGATAGTCGTCATCAACCCCTATCACATTTCGGAAACTCCAGCTGCCGTCGGTATTGACAATGGCCCCCGCTCGCACCCCGGTGTCCACCAGCTGTTGGGCGTGCGCCTTGGTTTCCTTGCCCACCAACACCTTGGCAACCCCCGCTCGACTGCGCGCTTGGCCTTTGGCATTCACCCAGGCCTTGGTCTCAATGGCCACGAGGACGTCGCATTGAGTGCCGGTTTCCCGGCGCCCAAACGTTCCCGCATCCAGCTCAATGACACCATCGCCCACCTGGTAGCCTGCATCTCGGTGTTGCAACGCCGCCCGAATCTTCTGGAGCATGCTCCACACTCGGCCGTAAGATTTGACCCCCAAATGCCGCCGGAGCTCTTGGGCAGATATCCCGCGTTTGCCTTGCATGACAGAACACAGCGCGTTGACCCAGAGCAGCAGAGACGTCTTCGAGGATTCGAAGATGGTGCCCGCGCGGAGACGCAATTGTCGCCGACAGCCTTTGCAGGTGCGCACTTCAGGTCGAGTCGCCAGGGCATAAAATTGCTCGGCATGACAATGCGGGCAGTGAAACTCTTTGCCCTGGAAGCGACCTTGCCACAGCAGGGTTCGAGCCTCGGCCTCTGTGGTGATTTCGGTGAAAAAGCGTTCAGCGGAAAAGGATTCGTAGGCCAGCAACCACCTCCTGGAGGGGTGAAAAGTGAAAGAAGGGCCCCACACCCCACAAGCGCGCACTGGAGTTCCACCTGGTTGCCCGCCTTCGGGAGCTGTTCGCGCTGGACTATGACCTGCTGCTCTATGCTGTCACCAGCACCTACTGCGAAGGGCACGCGGCCGACAATCCTCTCGCCCAGCGAGGCTACGGCCGGGATCACCGACCAGACTGCAAGCAAGTACGCATCGCGCTGGTGGTCACGCGAGAAGGCTTGCCTCTGGGCTATGAGGTCTTTGCCGGTAACCGCACGGACGTGACCACGGTCGAAGACATTGTCGGGACCTTGGAGGCTCGCTATGGACTGGCGCAGCGGATCTGGGTGATGGATCGGGGGATGACCAGCGAAGAGAATCTGGCCTGGCTGCGAGCCAGCGGCCGCCGCTATCTCCTCGGCACGCCCAAGAGTGAGTTGCGGAAGTGGGCGCGGGCGCTGATGGACAAGCGCGACTGGACGACGGTGCGCGAGGGACTGACCGCGCAAACCTGCCTCGGGCCCACGGGAACCGAAACGTTCCTGCTGGTTCGGTCGGCTGAGCGGCGCGAGAAGGAGCAGGCGATGCACACGTGTTTCGGGCAGCGCATTGAACGCGGCGTGACACGCTTGGCCCAATGAGTCAGCCGAGCGCGCCGTCCTCTGGAGCGCGGCCCGATTGAGCGACAGATCGGCCGTCTGCTGGCGCAGAATCCCCGTGCTGCCGGCCGGTACGTGATCGACGTGGTGGCCGACCCGAATACTGCGGCGGGCTTCCGGGTGACCTGGCGCGTCCAGCCAGAGTGGGATGACTGGGCCCGCTCAAGCGCAGGCTGCTACGTGCTGCGCACCAACATTACGGACTGGAGTCCGGAGGACTTGTGTCGCACCTATGTCCAACTCGCTGACGCCGAAGCCGCCTTCCGCATTCAGAAAAGCAACCTGGCCCTGCGGCCCATCTGGCATCAACGAGCCGACCGAGTGCAGGCTCACATTCTGGTGTGCTTCTTGGCCTATGTGCTGTGGAAGACCCTGGAGCAGTGGCAACAGCGGGCCGGGCTTGGCCATAGTCCGCGGACCATTTTGGAGGAACTCCAGACCATTCAGAGCACCGATGTCGTGTTGCCGACGACGGATGGCCGCGAAGTGCGGCTGCGCTGCGTCGTGGGCCGGATCAGGCTCAGGCCATGCTCTTGGATCGCCTGGGCGTGGATTTCCCCCAACGACTCCGCGTGAGTCCGACGCTTGCCAGTGCGCACCCGTTGTAGTGGCGACTTTTTGTGCAAGCCGTTGAAATCCCTCACTCTGACCTCGCGAACTGCGGAAGTTGGGATAATGGTGGAAGCGCCGCTCATTCACGACGTCTATCGTCTCGGGGTGAATGCCTTTGGCCATGGTTTGATCGCTATGTCGAAGGACTGCATTGTCCGTGCATACGATGACGAGTTCAACGTCATCCTGGAGACGCCGCTTCGAGAATCACCAGAGGTTCCCACGTTGCAGCAGGGACTTGGGATCGAACCAGACAGGCTCAAGAACTACCTCCATTGTACTGCTCTCGCTCACGACAACAGCCGGTATCTCTTCACAGGTATTGATGAGGCATGGTGTGTGTCCATGAAGGGGCATGCTCTGTGGGGGATAAAGCTGCCGCTCAAGGAGGGGTGGACGCGTGTCGCTGAAACAACTGCTTCCTTCGGAACGAGTGCTGAGGTGATGCAAGTTCTTGAGGTTATGAGTCTGACCCTTCCGATCACGCCCGATGATGTGAAGCGACGCTACCGCGAACTCGCGAAGCGGTGGCATTCAGACTTGAACCCGGGGAATGCGAGTGTTGAGGAGCGGATGAAGGCGCTCACAGGCGCAGCAGAGATCCTCACCGGGATTGATCGAGCGGCGCTACCACGCTACACCGGCGCAACCTTCGCCAAAGAAATGAACCGACAGGAGTTTGAGGTCGGGGCCACGAAGTTCACCGTTGCAATGGCGATGCAAGTGAGTGAGGTGAATGCAGCGGACTGGATCTATGCTGCCAATTTTGCGGGCCGCTCACATGGTGCCTTCCTCGCTGGATATTCTGGACGAATCGTTCAGGTGGATGGCGAAGGTGAACCCGTGGGCGCCTACGACATTGGCGCAGTCCCGCGGAAGGTCATCGACACAGGTGACCATCTTTACTTTCTTACGGACACCCGCCTCTATGTCCTGCATAGTGATGCCCTACATGCACTCGTCGACACCGTCGACGGCGGGAATATCATGGTGGCACAGACAGGATTTGGTCTCATTGAGAAGAAGCGCTTCCGGTGGTTCCGGGAGGACGGAATCTACCTTGGATCGATTGTGACACAGAGTCCGATCCGCCGAGTGTACTATGCTCCGGAAGGAATGGTTGTCGAGACCAGGCAACACAAAACGACCATTGCTGGTGTAGCGAGCTGGTGGGAATGAGAAACGCGGGTCTGCATGTTGTAGTCGCACCCGTTTCTGACTTTAAATAAATCGTGAAAAGTCGCATAAATGAAGGGCGAAGTCGCAGTCGAATTGAAACACGGGTTCGATTCACATATAGTTAGCGCCGTCGGAATGAAGCATTCGGCATTACTCTCAGTTCCTCGAGTCAGGAACCCTCTATGCGCTTAGCGAATCTACGTACTTCCACTGTGGCTACTTTTGTTCCAGAAACAATCAGGAAGCACCAGAAGCAGTGAACCTAGTAGAGCTTATGGAAAGCTCCGAACCCCGCGCAAATGCTAAGCTAAGTGGGGAAACCGTTGCAACAGCGAGCAAATTCGAAAACCTATCTTTTTACCTTCACACGGAAGAGGCCACAGGTTCGATACCTGTATCGCCCACCATGTGCTCTTGCGTCGCGCTCTTCTATCCCCTCAGAAACGTTAATCTTTCCTAAGCATGACAAAACCTTCACTTTGTAGACAGAAACCGAGAGGTCGGTTACACTTCTGATTGTCTTGGTACCGTATCTGGACTGAGCGTCAAGTGATGAGGAGCGAAACAAGAGAGGTCATATTATGAACGTGACATCGACAATTCTGGGCATCATGATGCTGACCCTGGTCGCCACCGGTTGCAGCACAACGCGCCAACAAGGCGCGAGTGTCGATTCCCTGGAATACACGCCTCCGACCAGTATCTACAACATTCTGGACAGCACCGCGCTGGTTTACTCGGACCCCGCCGCTGGTTCGGCCGTCAACGATCATCCTCTTCGCTGGTTCGGGTTTATGGTGCACCCGCTCGGCGTTGCTTTAGATCATGGGATCAATCGCCCGATCTATAGCCTGGCAAGCGGGTCTCCCTATCTTTTCGGCTATACAGCCGAAGACAATATGGTGAACGCCCAGCGCCGGTAGTCCTGGTAATACCTACGTTACAGCGAGGGCCCGCTCTTCTCAAGGAGCGGGCCTTTTATTTCCTCTTCGCGAAGCACCCCTCAAATCGTGTATTGTTGACAGCATGCAGTGCAAGAATTCTTCGGTGAATTCCTTCCGGTACATGTCTTTGGTCGGATTCTTCGGGGTTGCTGGCCTGGTGATGGGGTGTAGCGGTTCACCCGCTCCCGTCAAGCCCCCGCTTCCTCCTTCCAAGACCGATCTCATTCTGCTCGCCTCAACGGCGCTCTGCGAGCCCAAGATCGACTTCATGAGAAAATATCCCGCCACGGCCCACACCTCGAAGAACTGGGGAAGTGGCCACGAACTCACGATTCCGTCTGAGAACAGCGCTTCAAAGGGAGAAGAATCCTATTTTTTCGACGAAGATGGTGTCCTGGTCGGTGCGCTTTTCACGTTCCCTAAAGGGCTGGACCTCAAACCTTATCCTATGCTCCGGCGCACGCTCTCACAGTTGAAGCCGTCGGTGGAGTTCTACTTGAATGTAGCCCAGTTGGAGACGAGGACAAACATGGAGAGCAGCGCTCTCCTTGAAACTGGAGACGAGAAAACCACGACCCAGTATCTCGTCATCGGTCTCGGAGAACAACCAATCCTGCTTCAGGCCTCGTTCACTATTGATCCCTATGTGCGGCTCTTCTCCCCGTACCGGCGGGAGTTTCTTGATCGGCTTCGCAATCCGGCAGGTGGCGGGGGGGGGCAAAAAATGGAGAGTCAGGGAACCGAGGATAAGGAACCGTTCTCGTCTTTGCAGCAATTCGCTCGTGGCCAAGCTGCCCAGCTCGCATACTGCGGTGACAAGAACTATGATATCCCGGCCGATGCGTATCAAAAGGCGATTGCGAGTGGATTCACGAATAAGGTATGGCTTGCCGAAGCTCATCACAAACTGGGAGTCACTTGGCAAGCGAAGGGACAATTTGAGAAAGCGAAAGCGGAGTTGCTGCAGTCACTTGCCCTTAGGCCTAACATCCCGGAGGTCCTGAACAATCTCGGTACCGTCCAGGTCAAATTGGGGGATAGAGCGGCTGGTTTAAGCTTGT
This sequence comes from Nitrospira sp., assembly GCA_030444405.1. Classification (GTDB taxonomy): domain Bacteria; phylum Nitrospirota; class Nitrospiria; order Nitrospirales; family Nitrospiraceae; genus Nitrospira_D. The sequence continues at coordinate 15,072 of JARFPM010000006.1, read as the reverse complement.
TTGAAAAGGCGGTGTCACTGCGTCCCAACTATGCCTTGGCCCGGTTCAATCTAGCCGAAGCGTGTGAAGGCACGAACCCTAAACGCGCTATCTCCGAGTACGAAACCTACCTTGCTCTTGTCGAGGGGATAGCCGAAGAGGAAGCCCGTATCGCCCACGCCAAGGAACGGGTCAAGGCCTTGAAGCAGTAGTTCCCGCGTCCTACCGGAATCATTCTTGCGCAATTGATTCGCGTGAAGAAAACGATTCAGCCTCGAGCTTGCTCTTCCTGTTCTTGAAGGGTTTTGCATTCGATGCAGAGAGTGGTTACCGGGCGGGCTTTAAGCCGCTTGTAGGGAATGTCTCCGCCGCAGCGTTCGCAAGTCCCGTATGTGGTGGCGTCCATCCGCTCCAGGGCTTCGTCGATCTTCTTGAGCAGCTTCCGTTCGCGGTCCCGAATTCGCATGGAAAAATTCTGGTCGACCTCGGCTGATGCTTGGTCGCTGACGTCGGGACATGCGGCAGGGTCGTCTCGATGGGCCAGGACTTCCCCGACATCATTCAGAATGGCTGCGCGTTGGCGTTCGAGGTCACGACGGATGTCGGGATATTTGACGTTCTGTGCGCCTGATTTTGGCTTTTTCACCGAACGCCTGGCGCGCACCGGGCCTTCCGATTTTGTCGAAGGAGTGCGTGGAGCGGAACGGCGTGTCTTCATGGCTAAGGTTCTGCGTGTAAGGAAAACGGCGAACTATACCAATCTAAATGTGAAGGGGTCAACGAGGGTTGGAACTTCCTGTACAGGCTATAGATCACGCCGACCTTCGATCGATTTCAGCAAGGTCACTTCGTCCGCGTACTCAATGTCCATACCCACCGGAATCCCATAAGCAATTCGGGAAACGCGTACGCCGAAGGGCTTGAGCAATCGGGTCAGATAGATCGCTGTGGCTTCTCCTTCAATGGTGGGGTTCGTCGCAAGAATGATTTCTTCAACCCCGCCCAGTTTCACGCGCTCAACAAGTTCATCAGCTTTAATGTCTCCCGGACCTATGCCGTCGAGTGGGGAGAGCGCTCCCAAGAGGACATGGTAGAGGCCGCGATAGGCACCTGCCCGTTCGACGGCATACAGGGTACTCGGTTCTTCAACCACGAAGATCTTGGTTCGATCGCGTTTCGGGTCGAGACAAAACTCGCACAAGTCCGCTTCGGCGATATTGCGACATTGTCTGCAAAACGTCAACCCATCCTTCACCGCACGAATGGCATCCGCTAGCCGCAAAGCATCCTCTCGCTCTGCCTTCATGAGGTGAAAGGCCAACCGCTGGGCGCTTTTATGACCGATTCCGGGGAGACGGACCAGTTCCTTGATCAATCTCGACAACAAGCCCTGTTGATCGACGGGCATCGCTAGAACAGACCCGGAATTTTCATCCCGCCGGTCAGCGCTTTCATTTCGCCTTCCATCAATTCCTTGGCTTTGCGGAGCGCTTCGTTCGTCGCGGCTACTACAAGATCCTGGAGCATATCGACATCGCCGCTCTTGACAACCTCGGGATCGACCGCCACGCTGACGATCTGCATCGCCCCGTTCGCCGTGACGGTAACGATCCCGCCGCCGGCCGTCCCGCTGGCGGTTTTTGACGCCGCTTGCTCTTGAATCTTGGCCATTTGTTCCTGCATGGCCTGGGCTTGCTTGAGTATGTTGCTCATGTTGCCGAAAGGATTTTTCATTCGCTTGCCTCCTGCTGGGCTATGGTACGAACCTCGGCCAATTCGACGCCGAATATCTCCAGGGCCTGCTTCACCGTCGGGTTCGCTTTCGCACGTTCGAACAAGACCAGCCGTTGTTCTTGTTCCTTGGCTGCTCGTACTTGGGCCATGGTCGGTCCCGGTGGATGGGTCTCTGTCAGCTCGATGATGCGGACACGTAAGGGATGTCCCAACTGACGCTCGCACAACTTTGATAACACCAGAAGATTCTCTTCCTTCTCTAATCTAGCTCTGGCGAGGGTTGCCTGCTTGCCAAACCCGATGGTGACAAAACCACCCTCCATCCCAACAAACCGGCCGGCTTCGAGAAACGGCGCGATATTGGGAAATGAAGCTGCAACCTCTTCTTGGACTAATTCCCACTGCAACGTCGGTTGTGGACCGAAGACTATAGGCGGCACGGTGGCTGGGATGGCTGTCGCCACATCGGTCGGTGGATTGTGAGATGGTCCAGGTGAGGTCGATGGCCCTTCATCCGCTTCCCCCCTGGACCTGTGAGCAGGTTTAGGGGTGGGCCTTGACGCAACCGGAACGCCTAGGCGCAAAGCCGGAGGAGTTGCTGGCCCACTCTTACGTCCTCCCGGCTCAGCTAAAGGTTTCTGGCTGGAAGACGACGCTGTCTGTACCGGGCGCGCCTCTGTACCCTCTCGTTGGCGCAACAACCGTGTGGCTCGAACAGCCGCTGTTTCCAGCACAAAACGAGGGTGGCTGCTGAATCGTAAAGAATCTTCCGCTTGAATGAAAATTGCCAGCAGCTCCTGAAGCTGTTCCGGAGTCAGTGCCTTTGCATTCATCGACAGCTGGTTCAGATCGTCTTCTGAGGTTTCAATGAGGCTACGCAGTTCGGTCGTACCGGGAACGACTGCCGCCACGAGCAGATTGCGGATGTGTTCTACTACTTCCGCGCAGAACGCCCGCAAGTCATGTCCCCGGTCTAACAGATTGGCCAGGCTGGCAAGGGCCGCAGGGCTGTCTTGAGCCATAATCGCTTTAACGAGTTCCTGCACCAGTTCTTGAGGGACTGCTCCCAACAGCAGCTCGAGATCCGCGTGGCTGATGGCCTTGCCGCCATATGCCACGGCCTGATCGAGCAAACTCAAGGCATCACGCATACTCCCTTCACTGGCGCGAGCCAGGGCCACGAAACTTCGTTCCTCAAGCGCCAACTGATCTTGCGCTGCCACGTGTCGAAGTCGTTCAATGATTTCGGTTCTGGCAATGCGACGAAAGTTGTAATGCTGGCATCGCGAGAGAATCGTTGCGGGGATTTTGTGAATCTCCGTCGTCGCAAAGATGAAAACCACATGCGCCGGTGGTTCTTCGAGTGTCTTCAAGAGGGCATTAAACGCCGAGTTTGAGAGCATGTGGACTTCATCGATAATGTAGACTCGAAACTGACCACGAAACGGCGTGAACCTGACGTTCTCGCGGATCTCTCGCACATCGTCCACGCTGGTGTTGGATGCACCGTCGATCTCGATGACATCAACCGAGTTCCCTTGCGCGATCTCGCGGCAGTTCTCGCAGGTGTCGCAGGGACGACTTGTCGGTCCTCGTTCACAGTTGAGTGCCTTCGCGAGGATTCGCGCGACGGTCGTTTTCCCCACGCCTCGCGTGCCGGAAAATAGATAGGCATGTGCGATCCGCTTCGTCGAGACTGCGTTCATTAACGTTTGGACGACATGGGGCTGACCGATCACATCGTCAAACGTACCGGGACGATATTTGCGAGCGGAGACTTGGTAGTCCATAAAAAGGCCGTCAGGAAGGAGGGGTAAGGCGTAAGGAGTGCAAAGCAAGGCGATATAAAGCCGAAGATGTTGTCGCCTTACGCCTCACATCAAGAGTGGGGCCAGGTGATCCTGCGGCACACAGAACTGGCTGCTTACCGTTGCTTCCTTCCGGACCTGGCGGGGTTCACAGGGTTCCATTGCACAGGGCCCAGCCCCTAAGATTCTCAACTCGACCCTCCAATATAGTTACAGTCACTGTCCACACTTGAGGTATCTAGCTGCCCGCAGAAATTACGATACAGCGATGCAGAGCGGGAGCTATATACGAAGTGCGGTATGGCGGAGAGGGTGGGATTCGAACCCACGGTCCCGTTGCCGAGACGCATGCTTTCCAAGCATGTCGATTCGTCCACTCTCGCACCTCTCCGCATCGAGAAGTGCAAAGGGGTAGCATCTTAGCATGCGTGTTCATGACCGGCAAGGTGAATGGCCCTCAAGAAGGTTGCTGTTAGTTATGAGTTTGACGGGAGGCAATTCCCCCATCAAGAAGGTCACTCGAAGATATTCCATTGTATCATAGCGAACGTAGATGTGAAGTTTTTCGGTGAGCAACGGGGGATAGCCGAGATCAGCAAAGAGCCTGGTTGGGCCATTGATGCTAGACCTAGGGCACCCTCGGTCGTATGGGTTGACATTAGTGGTGTCCAACGGTACAACGCTACATGACATCGCGTGTTTTTGCAGTCTCGGTCGCTCTGCCATCTTATGTTAGAGTGACAGCTCTGCGGAATCCTCAACCATGCGAGAGTGGCGGAACTGGCAGACGCGCGAGACTTAGGATCTCGTGGGCAACCGTGGGGGTTCAAGTCCCCCCTCTCGCACCATGAGTGCGATTATGATCCCCCTTAGCAGGGAGTCTGATCTCGACGATGAAAATGGAAGTGACCGAGTTAGGACCGATGAAACGCGCTTTGAAAATCGAGGTGCCAGCCGATGAGGTGACACAACAGTTTTCACGAGCGTATAAGGAACTGAACCGTCAGGTTCAGATTCCAGGGTTTCGACCAGGAAAAGCCCCTTTGTCTATTTTAGAAAAGCGTTATGCTAAAACGGTCGAAGACGATGTCATTCGAAAACTGGTGCCGGATTTCTATGGACGGGCCATCAAACAGGCCGGGATAAGTCCGGTAGTGGTGGATATTCCCCCTCTGGATCGGGTGAAAATCAAAAAAGACTCCCCGTTTACTTTCACGGCGACAGTTGAAATCAAACCCACGATCGAACTTCGAGACTATAAATCCCCCAATCCTATTGCTCTCCAGGCCGACAAGCGCACAGTTGCGGAAGAACAGGTAGACCGCGCCATGGAGGTATTGCGTGAACAACACGCTCGGCTGGATGAGGCTCAAGTCGGTACGGTGCTATCTGAAGCGGATTATGCCATCGTCGATCTCGAAGGATTTCTGGATGGTGCTCCTCTCGAAGGCACAAAGAAGGAAGGCCAGCTCTATAAGGTAGGATCGAAGGCCGCCTTGTTGGGGATTGAAATCGATTCTCATCTGATCGGAAGACAGGCAGGGGATATTGTAGAAATTCCTCAGACCTATCCAGCGAGTCATCCGGACCAACGAGTCGCGGGAAGAGCTGTCAGCTTCCGCCTCGTCATAAAGGGAGTCAAGCAGAAAAAGCTCCCCCTACTTGACGATGAGTTTGCCAAGGACTGCGGATCATACGCGTCGCTCCACGAGTTAAGGGACAAGTTGCGTGGCCAAATGGAAAAGGCGCTCAAGAAAGATATCGAGGAGTCCTACAAGGATGCCCTTCTCAAGCGCCTCATCGACTCTCATCATTTCGATCTGCCTGACACACTCGTAGAACGAGAGCTCAGCACGATTGTGCGACAGAAATTACAAGCACGAGAGCGTGGCAAAGTCACCGATTCCCTTCCTGCTCCAGATGCGGAAGAATTGAAGAGGCTTCGCGAAGAGCACCGTGAGGAGGCAAATCGTCGCGTGAAAGCGGGCTTGATCCTTGAGGCCATCGCTGAGAAAGAAGGCTTGTCGGTGAGCCAGGACGATTTGAACAATGAAGTGACTCGACTAGCCACCGAGCTCAGGGTACCGATGGCCGATCTCGTGAAAATGATCCAGGCTGGTGGTCAGGACTCCATTGAGGAATTACGCGCGAGGATCTTGGCTGACAAGGCACTGGATGTTGTCTATCGTCAAGCGGTCATTCAAGGATAAGCGCGCGATTGTTGTACACGGAATCGTAGCGGCCAGAATTTGTCCACGAAAGGAATTGAGCGATATGTTGGTTCCGATCGTAGTCGAGCAAACTAATCGAGGCGAACGAGCCTATGACATCTACTCACGCCTTCTTAAGGATCGTATCATTTTCCTTGGAGCGCCAATCGACGATGTTTTTGCCAACTTGGTGATTGCGCAGCTTCTCTTTCTTGAAGCGGAAGATCCTGAGAAAGATATTAATCTTTACGTCAATTCGCCGGGAGGCAGCGTGACAGCCGGATTGGGCATCTACGATACCATGCAGTATGTGAAGCCCCCTATCAACACCATATGCCTTGGTCAGGCTGCCAGTATGGGGGCGCTCCTATTGACCGCGGGAACGAAAGGCAAGCGGTTTGCCCTGCCTAATGCCCGCGTGATGATCCACCAACCATTGGGCGGATTCCAAGGGCAGGCTACGGAAATTGACATCCATGCGCGGGAAATTCTGAAAATTCGCGAACGCCTCAATGAAATCATGGCCAAGCACACTGGGCAACCGATCGAGAAGATTGCGCATGACACGGAACGGGACTATTTCATGTCCGGAGAGGAAGCGAAGCGGTACGGTCTCATTGACGAGGTTATTACACGCCCCCCCAAATTTATGAGAGCGGTAGAATCCGGCGACGGAGCAAAAGACGGGATTAAAGGCAAGTAACGCAGGAGGGTACATGGCCAAGCAGGAAAAGATGGACCGACACTTGCGATGTTCTTTCTGTGGGAAAAGCCGTGATGAAGTGCGAAAGCTGATTGCCGGACCGACGGTGTATATCTGTGATGAATGCGTCAACCTTTGCAATGACATCATCGCGGAGGACTGGGAAGAAGCCAAGGAGGAAATTTCGTCCAAACTCAAGAAACCAGCGGAAATCAAACATCACCTCGATCAGTATGTCATCGGGCAGGAGCGAGCTAAACGCATTCTGTCTGTGGCCGTGCACAATCATTACAAGCGCATCTCGTCAAAGGAAAAAGAGGTTGATGATATCGAGCTCCAGAAGGGCAATATCCTCATGGTGGGTCCAACCGGCACGGGGAAGACCCTCTTGGCCCAGACCTTGGCTAAGTATCTGGACGTCCCTTTTACCCTCGCTGATGCGACGACGCTGACTGAAGCCGGTTACGTGGGCGAAGATGTCGAGAATATCATCCTGAAGCTCTTGCAAGCCGCGGACTACGATGTGGAACGTGCTGAGCGTGGAATCGTGTACATCGATGAAATCGATAAGATCAGTCGGAAAAGCGACAGCCCGTCAATTACACGGGACGTATCCGGCGAAGGTGTTCAACAAGCCTTGCTGAAGTTGATCGAGGGCACGGTCGCGAATGTTCCACCACAGGGAGGGAGAAAGCATCCGCATCAAGAATTTATTCAGGTCAACACCAGCAACATTTTGTTCATCTGTGGAGGAGCGTTTGTCGGTTTAGAACAGATCATCGAACAGCGTCTGAATCGAAAAGCTATGGGATTTGGAGCTGAAATCCGCGGAAGAAGCGATATTCGTTTGGGCGACCTGCTGGCTAAGGTTCAGCCCGAGGATTTTCTGAAGTACGGCCTGATACCCGAATTCGTGGGACGGTTACCGGTCGTGGCCACGTTGGAGGAGCTGGACGAACGAGCCTTGATCCGTATCCTTACTGAACCACGCAATGCCTTGACCAAGCAGTACGAAAAGCTACTGTCGTTCGAAAAGGTCAAACTCCGATTCACGGAAGGGGCATTGGGGGCGGTAGCACGAAAAGCCTATGCGCAGAAGACTGGCGCCAGAGGCCTTCGAGCGATCCTTGAAGAAGTGATGCTTGACATCATGTACGATGCCCCCTCACAGAAACAGATCGTCGAGGTGGTAATCACGGAAGATGCTATCTCGGGCAAAAACCCGCCGATGCGCATATTTGAACAGGAAAAAGACGCTAAGACAGCGTAAAGACTGGCAAAAGTCTATATTGATGATGGCCCGTAACCTATAACTCGTACGGGGCCGAATTGACCTCTTTTTGCCTCCAGGTAGCTCTCTCCCTTTCTTTATCTATCACTCTCGTCTTCCTCGACAATCAGAAACGCCGCGCTATACTTGCCTCGTGCCTGTCTCGGATGGAGGGTTTGTGAAATACCCTGTTTCTTCAAGTCTTCGGCACAAAGGCAAAGTCATCGAACTTGACGCGGCACGTGAAATGGTGGTCTTGCTGGGTGTTAATGGGGATGTAATCGGCAGCCTGTCGTGGGACTTCGTCATCGATCAAATTCTGGCCTACCGCAAGGTGTCTGTTCAAAAGGAAGTCAGATCAGAGCCTCGGATTGCCCTCGCGTTCCGGGTACGCTACAACAGTCCAGAAGGGCTGCGATTCGAAAGTCGAGCAGGTGGTATTGGCGGCGGAGGGTTATTTATCGAAAGCCAGACCCCTCTTCCTGTAGGGACCAGGCTGGCTATGGAGTTCTCGTTTCCGGAGAAATCCCAGGAATGGATGCCGGCAAAAGGAACTGTCGCCTGGGTCTGTCCGAAAGCCGACCAATATACGTTCAGTCCTGGAATGGGGATACGGTTCACTGAGATTGCGGAAGATGTCCGCGATCGAATCCATGAGTTAGTGAAATCAATCCAGAACATGGGGCAAGCAGCCTAATTCCGTTCCTGACTTAGGCCACCTGGAAAAGAGATGGTTCTATGACGTTTGCGGTCGTTTCCACTACGGGGCATCAGGGGAAATCTCTCATTGTTGACTCTGGGCGAGAGACGATCAACGTACACGATGCCTCGGGGCAGTTGTTGGGCAGCATGTCATGGGGTGCACTCATCGAGCGAGTACTGGTCAGCGGTGAAGATGCCCGGTTTGCCCATTGTCGTGCGCAGCCCCGCGCGCCTCTCGCTCTGAAGATCCGGTATACAACGTCAGAAGGAAAGCAGTTCGATAGTCTAACCGGGGGAATCGGCGGCGGTGGGCTCTTTATCGAGAGTGGCGCTCCTCTCAGCCCGGGCACCGAGCTGACAGTCGAATTTGCACTTCCGGATCGGCCGGGAGACAAGCTGAAAGCGAAGGCGAAGGTCGCCTGGGTCCGCAACAAACCGGAGCGATACCTTCTGTTTCCAGGTATGGGCATCCAGTTTGTGGAGTTGGATAAGAAGGTACAGGAGCAACTGGTTGGACTGGTTGAGGCCCTGAATAGAAGTCGAAACCCCTCATGAGTAAGAGCAAGCTTATCCTGATCAGCATGTAACGTGCAGATGGTCGTTCCACCCGGGCAACATTTGTCCACATAGATCCGACCATCAAGAACCGAAGACAGGAAGTTGCTTCCCCTACAACGGAGACGACAGCATCGTCCCACCGCTGATCCAGTAGATGCAGCCTCGTCTAATAGGCCATCGTTTCTCTGAAGCGGGGAAGGCCTATTGATAAATGATTGGGTAGTATCCCCCGGAACAGCGCCAAAGAAGGTCTCGTACACGTTCCGGGGGCCAGGGTGTCTTGGTAATAACCTACAGCGACAGCGATTCCGTATATCGTGGTGCGAAGAGGGCACACATCAGTCCGCAAGAATTTGAGAGAATGTGGAAAGCCGTGAGATGGGATTCACGTAGATTTCTGAGGATTTTCTTGCACAGGCGGTAATTCTTTAGCCGCTTCGATGGACTGCTTGATTTCTTTCTTGGCCATGTCCATTTCGGCCTGAATCGTACACATTTGAGGATCGACGCTATTGCGGACATCGGTCACGGCTTGCCGGAACGTTCGCACGACCTCTCCGAGGCCTTCACCGAGATGCTGCAGGTCGTCGGGCGATACTCCCGCGGCCGATTGCGTCGCTTTGGCTTTAAGCGCGGTCTGTTGCGCCTGTACGCGAGCCACCGCATCTTTGTTCACAATGGCGGAAGGACGTTTGGCGGTCGGTTTTGCCTGGGAACCAGCCGGCAAAGGTGGATACGAAGCGTGAGCCCTCGGAGGGGGAGCTGCAGCCCGTTCCTCCATCGATAGCACCGGGCTGGAGGCAGATGTAGCTGCTTGATTTGGGGAAGGAGCCGTTGTTTGCGGAGTGTGAAGGCTTGTGTTGTACAGCAACGAGGCAGTCGTGCCGGGCGTCAGTTCCGGACCAGGGACAAAGGGAGCGTTTGGCCTAGTCGTTGCTGGCGATGATCCTGTGCCTGGGGGAGGAACTGTCGCTGCCATGTTTGTCGGAGGCTGAATTGCCTGTGGTTGCACGGTTTCTTGTTGAACCTGCCCTGAAGCGGGTTGGGGCACGTCGTTGACTTCTTTTCTAAAGCCTTTCAACGCTTTGCCGACACCCTCGCCGATCTGGGGCAGACGGCCCGCTCCGAAAATGATCAGCACGATGACGAGAATGATAATGAGTTCCGAGAAACCCATTGTGCCGAACATGCATGGCCTCCCATTTGATCCGAAGAGTGCCCTTGTGGGATGACTGAATCTAGCCGCCCTTCGGACATGGTGTCAAGAAAGGGTGGGAGCAGAACGGTCAGACAGAAAGGTCAGAGAAGAGACATAATTTCAGTTTGAAGTGGTAAGCCATACACCACGGCTTCTCGATCCGATACATAGACGTCAAGCTCGCTCCTGATCCCAAACTCTCCCGGCAGGTAGATCCCCGGCTCGATAGAAAAGCAGGTTCTCGGTAGGAGCCGACGACCATCCTGAGTTTCCAGGTTGTCGATATTGGCTCCATTGCCATGGACCTCCTCACCGATCGAGTGGCCGGTTCGATGAATGAAGAAGTCGCCGTAGCCCGCCGCGCGAATCATATTGCGGCAGACATCATCAACCTCCCATCCGCAAGGAAATCGGCCTGTGGCCACCCGATCCTGGACAAACGACAGTGCCGCATCGCGTCCGCGCCGAACATGCTCAAAGATCATGCGCTGTTTTGCTGGCACCTGCATGCCGGTATAGCCTGTCCAGGTGATATCCCCGTAGACCGAGCCCGGTGCCGTTTGTTTCGCCCATAAATCGATCAGAACCAAATTGTCTCGAGTGATGAGTGAAGAGCCTGACTCAGTCGGCCCATAATGGGGATCGGAACTATGGGCATCAACAGCTGCAATTGGAGCACTGGACGTCGTCATGCCCGCATCGCGAATACGTGAGAGAATGAATTGTTGTAGACCATATTCAGATAACGGGCGTTCGTTGGCGAGACAAGACGCCACATGGGCGAAGGTCTCGTCGACGATGTTCCTGAGCGCCGTTACGGCGTACCGATGGGATTCCAGTTGCTCATCCGTCCAGACTGCCTCGAATCGTTGGACGAGATCGGCTGATGTGACCACATCGAGCCCAAAACTGCGAATCAACTCAATGGTACCCGCATCCACTCTAGACAGATACGGAACAGCGTTGAAAGGTGAGTACTGCATGACGATTCGCCGTCGACCTCGTAACAGGGAAGCCATTACCATACGTTGATGTTCCCATGAGACGTACTGCTGGACCTGACCGGGTAACTCATCCAGTACATGTGGTTCGATCCTGTGAAGGAGTTTGACCGGTTCCCCCGTCGTAGGGATCCAATAGTACCAGCGCCGTGTGACATGCTGGGTTGGATCAAGGAGCAAAACCCGATAGGCTAATGGGTCGCTGCCGCGAAAGTCGTAGAAAAGCCATCCATCAACCGTTTGCATGTCTCCAAGTGCCTCTTGGATGGCAACGATCCGCTTATGGTGCACAGAGCTATTCATACGCTTCCATCTTATCTTTGAGCTAGTAGGGCGTCAATCAAGCCCCGGGTCTCCTTGTGAATCATGGTACAATGGCGCCCCATGGGTCCAGAATCAAATCGAGACGTCCCATCTTATCGAGTCACGTTCTTCTTCGGGCCTGAGCCAGTCGAGGGGCAACCTAACGTGCTGGTCTGTGTGTTCAACGTGAAAAAGCGGAGCTGGAAAGCGGGCATCCAGGTCTCTGTCGAGATGAGCACCGGCCAGCTGGCGGTTCTTCGACAGAAGATGCGCCTAGCTGATCGACTCGCGAGTAGTTTGACGACACTCGACCCCCACGAGCTTTCTCACTATCAAGAACGCATTGCGGATTTCTTTGCACAAGCTGTTTGTTGGTGCAAGCTCGATCTCAAACTGCAGGCGGGTCTGGCCCAAGAAAATCAGCGAATCCAAGCCGATGAGTGGACGATCGAATTGGATCAAGATGCCAGCAAACGTGCAGATTATGTAGTCGCCTACATTTTGGGAGAGTTGGATCTCGCCCCTGATCAGTTGCCATCTTCCTGTTAATGTCGAGGTCCAAGAGGGGGTTGCATTCAGCAACGAATTTGCTATGACGCATGCCAGCACTAGTGTATGATCGTTCAGGCATCGCATCGTTGTGGATTTGAAAAGGAAAGGAGACGCTTCACGTGAGACTCCCAATCGTGGTTCTCATCGTTGTCATCACCTACTGTTTAATGCTTGTCGCTCCAGCTTGGAGTCAGTCGTCGTCCGCTGGCACTCAGGAAGCGGCCACTGCTTCCGGAGCTGGTATGGGAGCTGCTGCAGGGGCTTGCACCGTTTTGTATCTCCCGTTTAAAGCGGCATTTGCCATCGGTGGTGGAATTGTCGGTGGCCTCGCCTATGTTTTTTCGGGATTCAATGAGCAAACCGCGAAGAGTGTCTGGATCCCCACTATGTACGGTACCTGGTACATCACTCCCGAGCATCTCAGCGGCGATCGTCCTGTACGTTTCCTAGGAGTTGCGGCTGAAAGTGAGGGGATGCCAACCACCCCGGCAGCGACGAACTAGCCTGCGCATCGAGATATGAAGCCTGTCATTGGCGTGACCCCAGACTTTAATGCCGGTGACAGGAAGGATATGGGCGGGCACGAACCAACCTACTTTTTGCGCGCTCGCTACATTCGAGCTGTTGAAGAACTCGGCGGTATTCCTCTGATCCTTCCTCTGGTAGCGGAAGCGTCCGCCCGACGACGGCTTCTTGACCGTGTCGACGGGCTGCTCATCTCCGGCAGTGGACCGGACCTCCCACCAAGTCTCTATGGTGAGCGGCAGCGCTTCAAGTTTCCACTGGTGAGCGCTCGCCGCGCCGACTTTGAGTTGGAGTTAGTCCTTCAAGCCAGGAAGTTGGATCTTCCACTCCTGGGAATCTGTGGAGGGATGCAGACGGTGAATGTCGCCTGTGGAGGGAGTCTGTATCAGGACATTCCCGCACAGGTCCCCGGTGCGTTGGATCATCGTCAAAAAGCGAAGGCGATCCATGTCGCTCATCCGGTGACCGTGACGCCCAAGAGCCTCTTGAACAAGGTGGTCGCAAGGAGAAAGCTCATGGTGAATAGTTCCCATCACCAATCGGTCAAGACGGTGGCTCCGTCGCTCCGGGCAAGTGCTGTGGCACCCGATGGGATTATAGAAGCGATCGAATCCGCCGCGCATCGATTTCTACTCGCTGTCCAATGGCACCCCGAATTCTTGTTCGAACGGCATACGGTCCATCGTCGGCTGTTTGAAGCCCTATTACGCGCAGCCAGCCGGACGCGTGCATGATCTCTCTAGACCGTTCCAACCAATCAGAACCAACAGCTTCCAGTGGCCCCCTGCTATACTGGAGCCGCAGCGCAGCAATCCCATCACAGCAAGTCCTGGCACGTTGAATCGGGAAGAGACCGTGAGCAGCCGACTTCTCCGGACGAAATCTATCGATCAAATCCTGGCCGATGCCGAGCATCCAGAGCATCGTCTCAAGAAGACGTTGACGGCGTGGGATCTAACCGCGCTTGGGATCGGCGCGATTATTGGGACCGGCATTTTCGTCCTCATCGGTACTGCCATAGTCGGTGATGCACACCGGCCAGGAGCGGGACCGGGGATTGTCCTCTCCTTCATTCTCTCCGGCTTCACCTGTGCGTTAGCCGCGCTGTGCTATGCCGAATTTTCGGCGATGATCCCGGTCGCGGGCTCAGCGTACACCTTTTCTTATGCCACGCTTGGTGAGTTTCTTGCCTGGCTCACGGGGTGGAATCTGATCTTGGAATACGGTGTGGCCTGCGTAGCGGTTGCCATCGGCTGGTCCGGCTATTTCAACAAATTACTGAAGTTTGCGGGCCTGGAATTGCCCTATTGGGCGACCAATCCCCCGCATTGGGCGGGTGGTCCGGAAGGAAGCATCGCTAATTTTCCAGCTGCCATCATTGTATTGTTGGTCACGGCCATCCTCGTGATAGGAATCAAGGAAAGTGCCCGCGCCGCGGGCATGATCGTTCTGCTGAAACTTGCTGTGGTTCTCTTCTTCCTCGCCGTTGGGGCTCCCTCTGTCAGCCCCGACAACTGGACGCCCTTCATGCCGAACGGATTTGAGGGGGTCCGGGCCGCGGCGGCCATCATCTTTTTTGCGTATATCGGGTTTGATGCTGTCTCGACTGCTGCAGAGGAGGCTCGGAACCCCCAGCGAGATGTACCGATCGGGATCATCGGCTCACTGGCTGTATGTACGGTGCTCTATATTTCCGTCGCAGCTGTACTCACCGGCCTGGTTCCCGTGAGCCAAATTGACATACATGCTCCGGTGGCTGAAGCGCTCAGCCTCGTCGGGTTCAAATGGGGTGCTGCCATCGTGGCCATTGGGGCTGTCGCGGGTATTACGAGCGTATTGGTCGTCATGATGTTGGGACAAATCCGCGTGTTCTTTGCCATGTCGCGCGATAGGCTTCTGAGTCCGGGACTATCCAAGGTTCACCCAACGTTCGGGACCCCTCATCGTGCGACTATTCTGACAGGCCTCGCGGTCGCAACCTTGTCGGCACTGTTCCAGATCGGGGAAGCGGCCGATATGACCAACATCGGAACCTTCTTCGCCTTTGTCCTGGTCAGCTTTGGTGTCATGCTCCTCCGGTACACGAAGCCGGATCTGCCCAGGCCCTTTCGTCTTCCCTTGATGCCTCTCGTGCCTATTTTGAGCATCGCGGCATGTCTGTACCTGATGGCTGGTTTGCCTTGGGCAACATGGATCCGTTTCGGGGTATGGACCATTATTGGCATTCTCGTGTATGCCGCTTATGGGATGAAACACAGCAGGCTGGCCGCGCAAACCGTCAACAGTGGTTCACTGTCACGATGAGTCAGGGACAATTCTAGAAGGCCGCTAGTGCTTAATTGCGTAAGTTCACGATAGTGTTTCTGAGTTGAGAGCCTTTGACTTCTCTCTTGCGCCACACAAACGGTTTGGCTGTGGGTCCATAGGCGGCCACAAACGCTTCGATGGCCTGACGCAATTCCTCGATGTTTCGAAAGCTGGCCCCCTTGAGCGTCTTTCGCGCAAAGATCCCAAACCAGATTTCAACCT
>JARFPM010000103.1 GCA_030444405.1 Nitrospira sp. | reverse complement strand
CTAAAGGCTTATATCGGAAGGCTTTGGAAGGTGAAATCATGAACTTCACCGGCATCTCAGATCCTTACAAAGAACCGTTGGCCGCGGACGTCATTCTCGAGACTGATACGGAAACTCCTGAGCGCTGTGTTGAAAAGCTCTTAGAGAAGCTGAAGCAAACAGGGTACTTAGAGGGGGCTCACGAAATTCGGACAATCCAGTAAGTGGCCGTTTAGCAGACGGTTTAAAGGGGTAACAACAGGGAAGCTGCAATACGAGCAAACAGAACATAACTTCTCAGAGGCGAGACCGTTCCAAGACGGGAGCTATTTTGAATGATGTAAGAACGTCCCCTATTGATTCACGTGATTCACGGGCTTCCCGTTTCGGGGCGATCGTGGGTTCTGCTCCTCTGCACTCGGTTCGTGGTCGCCTGAGAAACGGGGAGCATTCGCGATTACATGTATCCGATGTATGCTATGACAAATGCGACACCGCAGACTGGTTACCATGCGGTCAAGACCACCCACAGAGGTACCATCAATGAGAACCGTGTTCACACTCACCAGTGGGCGTTCGGGAACGAGCTTTCTTTGCGGCCTCTTGCAAAGAAACGTTCGGGGGTGCGTTGTGACCCATGAGCCTTACGTCGATTGGGGAAACCCAACGATGTTTGGCCTACCCATCTACGACCACGCGATGGGCAACAAGGTTCCTGTCCAGGCACTTCTCGACAAGAAGGCCAGGCGGATCGAACGGTACACGCCGCGAATCTACATCGAAACGAGCCATGCCTTCCTCAAGTCCTACTGGGACCTCGCGCCTCAGTTTTTTCCCGACATGTCCCTGGTGCACCTCGTGCGCAATCCGCTCCAGGTTGCCCGCAGTGAGGCAAATCGAGAACACCTGATCGAGCACTGGCACCTGCCATTCCGTTACTATCGCGGCCGCGACGGCCGGAAGTACCTTCGCTGGTCTCTCACAGGCCTCGAGCCGATCTTCAGCTTCTTCAATACTGAGAGCCTGACGCGCTTTCAGTGGTATCTCATTCAGTGGATCGAGATCGAGAACCGGGCGATCCAGTTTCTCGAGCGCTTCGGCAAGAGGTTTAGGTGCTTCACTCTGCACTCGCCGATGGATCTGAACAGCCAGGCGCGGATCGGCGAGCTTCTCCAGTTCTTGGAACTCGAGCCACAAACGAGCATGACGGTCATCGCCGGGCATCAAAACCGCACACCGACACGCAGGACAGTGGTCGGCACCGAGGAGGAAGACGAGTGCCGCGAGGTGATCGAGCGGATCCCGGATCGATTTCTTCGTATCTTCCAGGACAGTCCGTACTCGAGCTTTGAGTGGGCACGGTGGCTGCGGAAGGAGCGAGGAGGAGAGCAGAAGAACGAAATGCGAAGAGAAGAGCGGTGAGAGAAATCGAGTCAGATCTGGCGTTGTGTACGGCTGGCTCGCTCTGGTTTCACACGCAAGTGATTCGCGTCTTGTATCACAGAGTGCGCCCGAATGACGTCGCTGAAATCTTATGGCACGACCAATCACCAGCGTATTCATACTGGGACAGCCGGTCACACGTGTCATCCCTCGTCGATTGCATGAAGTGGAGATCGTGCACGGTTCATGTCACGACCCCAAAGCTTTCTTCCACTAATCCACGGACCACGTACATGCACGACACGCTGCTGGCCTGAGGCAGCAGCCCGAATACCTTTCATTCTCATTGGCGCTCTGAAGCGGTGGACAGCAAGTGAATGGCCCAGACCGCTTGTCCTGACCTCGCGAACCAGCTAGGATCGCCGTAGCATGCAGCGCGTCCACGGTCCCAATCGCACGACTACACCCATCCGGCTATTCGTTCTTCCCCATGAGTAGCCAGCCTGTGCACTCTACGTCTGCGGGATTGGCCTTGGCCGCGCTTGGTGTCGTGTACGGCGATATCGGGACCAGTCCCCTCTATGCATTGCGGGAATGTTTCCATGCTTCGCATGACCTGTCCGTCACTCTTCCCACGATCATCGGCCTCCTCTCTCTCATCATCTGGGCCCTGCTGTTGGTCGTTACGATCAAGTACTTGCTGTTCGTCATGCGAGCCGACAATCAAGGCGAAGGGGGTATTTTGGCGTTGATGGCTTTGGGTCAGCATCATCGGGAAGAGTCTGCGTTCCCCTTACGGATTGGCCCGGTGATCGCACTTGGCTTGCTCGGAGCCTCCTTGGTCTACGGCGATGGGATCATTACACCGGCCATCTCGGTCTTGAGCGCCGTGGAAGGGATTGAGGTCGAGACGACCGCCTATCAACCCTATACGTTGCCGATCGCCATCGCCGTGTTGCTTGCACTCTTCGCCATCCAAGCCCGCGGAACCGGACGCCTCGGCGGATGGTTCGGCCCGATTATGCTGCTTTGGTTCGTCACGCTCGCCGGCTTAGGGATCAGGAGCGCGGTCCAGACTCCCGAGGTATTCGCTGCATTCAGCCCCCATCATGCCGTCCAATTCCTGCTGGATAATCCCACGCAAGGCTTTGCGGTGTTGGGGAGCGTATTTCTGGTGCTGACGGGAGCCGAAGCCTTGTATGCCGATATGGGACACTTCGGGAAGGGGCCTATTCGTCTCGGTTGGTACAGCGTGGTCTTGCCGTCGCTCGTCCTGCAATATTTGGGGCAAGGTGCCCTGCTGGTTCGACAACCGGAGGCGGTGGCCAATCCGTTCTACTTGCTGGCGCCCGGATGGTTGCTCTTGCCGTTGGTGGTACTCGCCACGATGGCCACCATCATCGCGTCCCAAGCGATGCTGAGCGGCGTTTTTTCCCTCACCCATCAGGCGATTCAGTTGGGCTATCTGCCGCGGATGAACATTCGCTACACGTCCGCTGCCCAGATCGGACAAATTTATGTCCCGGCTATGAATGTCCTGCTGCTGATCGGTACCGTCGGCCTGGTCCTGCTTTTTGGCACGTCCAGCAACCTGGCTGCCGCCTACGGCATCGCCGTCGCCGGCACCATGGTCATTACTACCTTGCTGATCTTCATCGTGGCCCGGCGCCAATGGAAATGGAACTTGCCAGCGGTCGTCCTCGTCACCAGTCTCTTCCTGACCATGGATCTTTCGTTCTTCGGGGCTAACATCCTCAAGATCCCTCACGGCGGCTGGTTGCCGCTCGTCCTCGGTGCCGGTCTCTTTCTGTTGATGACGACCTGGCATGGCGGGCGTCGACTCATCGCAAAACACCTCTGGAGCAAAATGCCGCAACT
Source organism: Nitrospira sp. (assembly GCA_030444405.1). GTDB lineage: Bacteria > Nitrospirota > Nitrospiria > Nitrospirales > Nitrospiraceae > Nitrospira_D. The sequence continues at coordinate 5,239 of JARFPM010000103.1, read as the reverse complement.
GACGACCTACCTGAAAGACGTGCTGGCACAGCCACTCACCCGTGTCCCAGGGACGGCCGTCTACTTGACCCAGTTTCCCGACCTCACACCGCCATCGTTCGTGCAGAATGTGCGACACAACAAAGTGCTCCATGAACAACTGGTCTTCCTGACCACCACCACCGCCCGTGTCCCAACCGTCACCGGCAGCCATCATGTACGGATCGAGCCTCTGGCCAAAGGGGCTCGACGGGTCGTGGTGCAGTATGGGTTCATGGAGACACCGGATATTAGCCGCTTGCTCGCCGCCTGCCGTTCCCAGGGACTGGAGGTGGATCTTGAGGGGGCGACCTTCTTCTTAAGCCGCGTGAATTCACTCGCGACACCCATACCAGGCATGGCGCTCTGGCGAGAACGCCTCTTTGTCTTCCTCAGCCGTAACTCCCAGCGGGCGAGTTCATTCTTCCATATCCCCGCCGAACAGGTCGTCGAGATCGGTGTGGTGGTGGAAATCTAGTCGATGTCCAAGAGTCCGTTCGTGGTGAGCCCTTCGACCAGCTCAGGACAGGCCCGTCGAACCATGAACGGGCTGCTTGGACGCAACACTACGGAAGTCGTCGATACACGTCCTGCCGATTTCGAACGTAGTGCACGAGAATGTGCCGCGCGTCCAAATCGACGTCATACACAACACGGTAGTCTCCGACTCCCAAACGGTACAATCGTTCGGCACCCTGTAACTTTGCCGATTGAGGGGGAAACGGATCGGATGATAAATGTTCGATTCATCCAAGAATACGGACAACAAGAGGGCGAGGAATGGACTGGAGATCTTTTTCAACGGAAGACTTGTAGCTGAGACTATAGGAAGCCACGCTTGTGGAGCCGCTTCTTCAGCTCATCAATCGTCACCAGCTTGTCATCGCGGCGCTCAGCCACCACGGCAAGATCATGCAAGTCCTCCATCAGGCGAGAATAGTGCTTGATGGAGAGCACCACCCCAGTTCGCTTGCCTTTTCGGTCGGTCACATACCGCCCCCTGGGAGGACGTGTTTTAGAGATCGCTTCACCAGCATCCGGTTTGTATAGCGCATGCCTGTATGCTTTGTCGAGAATCGCTGTCCATAGTGACTCCCCCTTCCTTCTGGACCACACGCTCGTCTTTCTGATCACCGGTCCCAATGTCTACCTGCTACATCTCCCCGGAGTTGGATTTCCCTCGCTTTCTTGAGTTTTCTGCCTCTCTAAGAACTAGGGAAGGTCTGATTTATTCGCCTCTCCTGATGTGCTAAGAGAAGCGCAGCACTGAATTGGAGGCGCTCCCCATGCTGCAACAGACATTGGCCGAGGTTACATTCGAGCACTATCGCAAGCCCACCCGTCGCGAGCAGTTTCTCAACGAGATGAACCGCGTCGTGCCATGGACGGAATTGGTGGCCGTAATTGAGCCGATCTATCCCAAGGCCGAGGGCCCCGGGCGTCCGCCGGTGGGCCTCGAACGGATGCTACGCCTCCACTGTCTGCAACAGTGGTTCAATCTCTCGGATCCGGCCGTGGAGGAAGCGCTGTATGACTCGCGCGCCATGCGGCAGTTTGTGGGCATTGATCTGGGTCGCGAGCCGGTCCCTGATGAGACGACGATCTGCAAGTTTCGGCATCTGCTGGAGGCGCATCAGCTGGGGGAACAACTCTTTGCGCGAATCGGTGTGTATCTGGCCACCCACGGGCTGAAGGTCAGCCGGGGGACCATCGTCGATGCCACCATCATCAGTGCACCCAGTTCGACAAAGAATCGGCAGAAAGAGCGGGATCCCGAGATGCATCAGACCAAGAAGGGCAACCAGTGGTACTTCGGCATGAAGGCGCATATCGGGGTAGATAGCCAGACCAAGCTGATTCATTCGGTGGCGGCCACGGCGGCGAATGTGCATGACAGCCAGGTGTTACCGGAGTTGCTGCATGGCCAGGAGACGCGGGTGTGGGGCGATGCGGCCTACAGCGGGCAATGCGACGTCATTCGGCAGCACGCACCCAAGGCCAAGAGTTTCGTCCAGACCAAAGCCCATCGCCATCGACCGCTGAGCGAGGCCCAGCGGGCCCGGAACCGCACGAAGTCGAAGGTTCGGGCGAAGGTCGAACATGCGTTCTTGGTGATCAAGCGCATCTTCGGCTGGACCAAAATCCGCTATCGTGGGCTGGCAAAGAACACGCACTGGCTCCAGATCAGCTGCGGGTTGGCGAATCTGTACGTGGCGCGGCGACGCCTGTTGGCGGGAGTCTAGCGAATGGGAGTGCGAACGAGGTTCCGGGCGGCCCGACACCGGGCAAACCTCAAGAACCACACTCCCGGGCCAGCGAATTTCCAGCGAAGTACCCATGTTGATCCTTTCAGCAACCGCCTTCTTCGTGTAAACGTGAATTAATCAGACGTTCCCTAGCGCTGGAACGGTGCGTGTCACGCCTATCTGGCACCGGCTCCCATCCTTTTCTATGTGGGGGTCTCTAGGATGCCTTGGCTCACGACTTTCCGACGTGCGGTGTGGCTGCCTTCCCTGCTGGTCTTGGCGACGGGCTGCGCCCAGTCGGTTATGCAGGAACGTTCGTCACAGGAAGATCTCGGGATGGGGATCGTGTCGGGGACATTGGGGGAACAAAGACGCATCGCGCTGTTCTCCGGGGAGCCGTCCTCCATGTCGGTGGTCGGCCAAGTGCAAGTGCTGGAAGGTGGCGCGTATCTGATCCGGGACGCTCAAGGACAGGAAATCCATATTCCGCATGATGAGAACACCAGGATTGACCGACCAGCTCATGTGGGCGATCACATTCAATCCTGGTTCCACCGCCAGAGCCGCCCTGTGCTAATTCGCGGCCTCGATGGGAATAGTCGATAGCACTCGCCACTACCGCAGCATTCAAAGAGGGTTCTCTATTTCAGTAGCCTAGAGTTGAAGGAATGGCTACAGCAAAGTTTGAACGGTTTCGAGAACGGCCCATGTAGTGAGACTAGACCAGGTCATCCACGATGATGCACTCAATCTCTTTGACTCGTCGCAATCCGTTATCATTCCCGTAAAAACGCACGGCCTTATGACCGATGGCCGTCGCAAGCTGTATAGCATCGGGTGTGCTAAGGCGATAGCGAGCACGCAACTCAGCAGCTCGATCAGCCAGATTCATCGTCAGCGAGACCCACTCGAGCTTCGGATAGGTGCTGGCCAGGGCAAAAATCTTTTGCGCCAATTCCTCCTGCTGATCGCGATACGGCTGAACCAAGAGCTCCAAAAGAGTGACGGTGAAAGTGACCGCGGGATTCTGCCCCCGTTCAATGAGATCGAACAGGGATACACACCAGGCTTTGTAGCGTGGATGGCCTTCCAAAAAATAGATACAGACGTTGGCGTCAAGACCAATGCGTTGGCGGTGGGTGGGGAGACCTTGAAACAAGGGTGTCCCTACCACGACCGTCGTTCTCGCTTCAGGTAATCGGCGGGGTAGACACCCTTCGCAAGCCCCTGTAACGCTTTTGCATACCGTTTCGGCTTTGGCATGATAAGCGTCAGATCGTCCTTGACGACCACCAGCAATTCATCTCCCCCCTTGACCCCCATCGCTTGCCGGGCTTCTTTTGGGATGACAATTTGATTCTTGCTGCTGAGCTTCTGAACAGCCATCGCGCACCTCCATTACTCGCATTTTACCTTACCACAGCAACGTAAAGCGCAGCGATGTTGCGGCGATGCCTATTGAATTCACGATCTGAGAGCGCTGAGAAGACTCTCAGTACTTTTTAGTCCCCTAGAGTGATACGAAGGTCATGCTTGCAGAATGGCGTACAAAATGGTATATTCCGTACCATGAAGACAACCATTGATGCTGCCGGTCGTTTAGTGATTCCCAAGGAACTGCGGCGGGAAGCAGGGCTCCGGCCAGGCTCCGAACTGGAGATCCGCTGGCGGCAGGGATTGATTGAAATTGAACCGGCACCGCTTCTCGTCAAGCTCAAGAAACGTGGTCGGTTCCTTGTCGCAATGCCGGATCAGCCGATCGAACCCCTCACGAGCGAGACCGTCGAACGGACACGCCGACAGCTCACCCGCGACCGGGGAGCCTCTTCCTAACCCTATATGGGTAGTTTTCTCCCTGATACCAGCGTCATGGTCGCCACGGTGTGCACCTGGCATGAACACCATGAGCGAGCCATCTCAGAGATGGAACACCGACTTGCGGTACAGGAATCTCTCGTCATCGCTACACCAGCGCTGATTGAAGCCTATGCCGTCCTTACGAGACTCCCACCACCCCATCGATTGTCGCCGCAGGACGCGATTGCCCTGATTGAGACCAACTTTCTCACCAAGGGAACGCTCGCGGGCTTGGATAACAAAGCCTTTCGACCGCTGCTCCAAGAAGCTGCGAACCACGAAATCGCAGGCGGTCGGACCTATGATTGGGTAATTGCTGCGTGCGCAAGAGCAGCGCGGGTGAAGACCTTACTCACCTTCAACACGCGAGACTTTTTAAGCTTTCACCTGAGCGGCATCGAAATCCATACTCCATAATCCGCAAACGCATGGCCGTTTCCCACATCAACGACTCTACAACACTGCCAGCTACCCACTCCATTCTCGGCAGACCGCCTTGCGAGCGCTTGAACTCTTCCATTTGTATTTGTGGGGCTCGTTGAGGATCAAACCGGCTCTCGCAATGCACAATACAAGATCCGACCCCAGGCTCACGCGGCTGAAGGAATCCTATGCGGAAATAGTTCGCTGGCACCCCATGCGCCAATGAGTGGAGGCCCCCAGCATCATATAGGGCTGACTGGATCTACCATGATGGCCAAGATTCCCTTAAAAGCATCTGGGAAATTTTCTAGTGATACGGACGTTCGGCCGCCAGGATGTACGACGGGGCCTTCCCCGAGAGGTGAGGGAGACATGGTTCACGCGCTTTGTTAATTTGTTGGATGGCCTGTGAGCGAGGTGGCTTAGAGAATGGATCAAGGACGTAGTGTTGCTTACAAGCTTCAGGTCTGTTGGGGTGGTGGTCGTTCCAATAAGTCAATAGTCACGCCTGACGCAATATCTTATCTATGGCTCACTGCATTATTTCTATTCATTGCTGTCCAAGATAGCCGGGACCGGGTGGGAGCCCACGTGGTTTGATGCGGGTTTTGGACGGGTGATGACGGGTGTTCACGTTCATGCCTCCTGGTGCTGTCCAAGATTAGGCGAAGGCCAACAGGGTTTGCGGGTGGTCC
>JARFPM010000033.1 GCA_030444405.1 Nitrospira sp. | reverse complement strand
ACTCGTAACGAAATCTTGCAAAGACACGCTCCACGTCTTGAGTGTGGATCAAGACGCGGTCGATTCCACGAATCAGCGAATCTGTCGTATCAGGTGTTAACATACGGGCTGCTTACTTTATGGGAGACTGAACGGAAAAAGGAAGTCACCACAAGTTGCACAGCCCTTCTGAGGACAAGTGAAGTGAAGGATCCCTTTGTTTTTTTGAAGCGCCGCCAATGAATAAACCTAGTAGCATAGATGCCTAACTAGTTAATTGTGAAGGCCAATTTGTAGAGACGAGCCAGCCCCCAGCGGGAATAGTGGACTCCGCTCTTTATTCATCGGGCCATTCGGTATATAAGAGCCCGAAGTCTCTTTAAGAGAGAGTCAATGCGCGTCGTTTGCCTCCAGCACGTTCCCTTCGAAGGTCCGGGAGTATTTTCCAAGGCACTCGCCAAACGTGGTGTGAGCCTCGAGTGTTCGCTTGTCCCCAAAGACGGCGTACCTCCAGATGCGGGGGACTTGTTGATCGTGATGGGAGGGCCGATGTCAGTGAACGATTCTGACAAGTGGATTGCCGAGGAGACTGCATTCATCAGATCTGTACTACTTGCCGGTAAGCCGATGATCGGGGTGTGTTTGGGGAGTCAATTTATGGCAAAGGCGCTCGGCGCCACCGTGCGAGCAGGCAAGGCATTGGAAATCGGCATGACCCCTGTTCGCCTCACTGATGCGGGGAGACAAGACCCTGTGTTTGGGGCCGGCCCTGACTCCTTCGCCGTCTTTGAATGGCATGGCGAGATCTTCGACCTCCCAAAAGATTGCGTGCCGTTAGCTGGGTCTGAGATTGCTCCATTGCAAGCCTTTCGCTACGGAGACCTGGCGTATGGCCTTCTCTTCCATCTGGAAGTGGAAGAGGCCGGAATCGACTCGCTGTGCCGGGAATGTGCGCCGGATCTGACCAAAGCCAGCCTTACGGCGCAGCAGGTCAAATCAGCCGCTCTGCCACAGCTTTCGCAGCTCCATCAAAAGGCTGACCGCCTGATCGTCCATCTGTTGCAATCCAGTCGTTGATTACCTGCTCATTCCTGAAGTAGTCTTCTCCCACCCGCCGACGCTGAGGCCATGGCTGTCAAAATCATGGGGTATGCACCGCAGGTGTATTCCAAAGTCTTGGCGGAAGAGGACCGATTTACGAAAGGAGTTTGTCGACCATGGGTGGTTTCCCAATCGAAGTTGCGACGCGCATTAAGACACTGCCTCCCTATTTGTTTGCCGCGATCGACAAGATGAAGCAAGCGGCCATCGCACGTGGAGTGGACATTATCAATCTCGGCATCGGCGATCCCGATTTGCCGACGCCGATGCCAATCATCGAGAGTTTGGCTAACGCGGCCAAGGACCCTAAGCATCACCAATATCCTTCCTATGAAGGCATGTTCTCCTTCAGGAAGGCCGTGGCTGGATGGTACAAACGCCGATTCAACGTGACGCTTGATCCGACGAACGAAGTCCTCACGCTGATCGGTTCGAAGGAGGGCATCGGACATATTCATCTTGCTTTTGTCGATCCTGGGGATATCGTCTTGGTTCCGAGCCCCGGCTATCCCGTGTATCCCGTTGGAACCAGTTTTTCCGGTGGTACGTCTCACATCATGCCGCTGACGAAAGCCAACGCTTTCTTGCCAGACCTCAGTGCGATCCCGAAAGAGGTGGCCAAGAAGGCTAAGCTGATGTGGCTCAATTCTCCGAACAATCCCACGTCGGTGATCATGTCGAAGGACTATTTCAAGCGCGTGGTGGAATTTGCGCAAGAGAATCAGGTCATCGTGTGTCACGATGCCGCCTATTCAGAGGTGTACTATGACGGGCGCCGCCCGGCGAGCTTCATGGAAGTCGACGGCGCAAAGGACGTCGGCGTTGAGTTCCATTCACTCTCCAAGACCTACAATATGACAGGCTGGCGCATCGGTTTTGCTGTCGGTCACAAGGACGTCTTGGCTGGTCTCGGGAAGGTGAAAAGCAATTTGGACTCTGGTTGCTTCGAGGCGGTTCAGGAGGCCGGCATTACGGCTCTGAGCCTAGACGACTCGGTTACCGACAGCTTGAGAAAGACCTACCAGGACCGTCGAGACACCCTTATTCCTGGTCTCAAGAAACTTGGCTTAGAAGTCGATCCTCCTCCGGCCGCATTCTACGTGTGGGTGATGGTGCCGAAGGGCTATACGTCGACGTCGTTTACCGCGCATCTCTTAGAAAAGGCCGGCATCGTGACAACTCCCGGCAATGGGTTCGGCGCGCCAGGAGAAGGGTACATCCGTATGACGCTCTGCACCTCCAAAGAGCGGTTGGCTGAAGCGGTAGAGCGGATCAAGAAAGCGGGATTCTAGCGGCGTGAAAGATAAAAGGTGAAATGTGAGAGGCCAAGAATCTCGTTGCGACCATTCACGTTTCACTTTTCATGTCTAACGTGGCTTCCATGGAGACCGTTTTCATAGGATTCGGGTCGAATGTCGGCGATCGAGTCGATTTTTGCGATCGAGCGGTGAGATTGCTCGGCCTCTTGCCACATTCGCGGCTCAAAGGGGTCTCACTGCTGTATGAAACAGAACCGGTTCGGGACCGGACCGATCCGGGGGAGGGTTGGTTTCTAAATGGGGTGGTGCAGCTTGAAACGGACATCACGCCGCGCCGTCTCGTAACGACCCTCCAAGAAATCGAGCGCTCTCTCGGGCGTGATGATGACAACCGGTCCGGTCCTCGCACGATCGACTTGGACATCCTCTTTTATGGCGAGCATGTGATCAAGGAACCAGGGTTGACCATTCCGCATCCACGTCTCCACCAGCGACGATTTGTCCTCATGCCGATGAATGAGCTGGATCCGCTGTGGGTTCATCCGACGCTCAAACAGTCGGTGGCGCAGTTATTGACAGAAGCGACGGACCGGTCTCAAGTACGTCTCCTTTTTCCCCGGCCTTCCACACGATATGGTTCACGTCCTGCCTGCAGCTCACCGTCCGGCTCATGAAGATCCTTCGCTCACCCGCAGCCATGGCAACTTGGAGCGAGGGCCTTATGCGCGAAGGCGTGAGGATTGGGTTCGTCCCGACAATGGGAGCCCTCCATGAAGGCCATCGGGCGCTGATACGGGCGGCGCGGTTGCGATGCGATGCGCTCGTCGTCAGTATCTTCGTGAACCCCAAGCAGTTCGGTCCCCAGGAAGATCTAGTCAAGTACCCACGCCCTATCTCGCAGGATCGAGCCCTCTGCCGCAAAGAAGGGGTTGATGTCTGTTTTGAGCCGACCGTGGAGGCGATGTACCCGAGCGGATTTCAAACCATGGTGACACTTCCAATGATTGCGCGTCGGTGGGAAGGGGAGGTGCGTCCTCATCATTTTACCGGTGTTGCGACCGTCGTGACGAAGCTGTTCGGAATTGTCCGCCCTCGGATTGCGCTCTTTGGGCAGAAAGATTTTCAACAATCGGCGCTGGTCCGGCAGCTGGCGAAGGATCTGAACCTCGGTGTGGAGATTGTTGTCTGTCCTACCGTGCGCGAAGCGGATGGGCTGGCGATGAGCTCGCGCAATATCTACCTGTCGCCTGATGACCGAATTCGTGCAGCTACGTTGTACAAGAGCCTGCAAGCAGGAGCCGAGGTGATCCGGAGAGGCGTCACGGATGGGGAGACTGTACGGTCAGCGATGGTCCGAGTCATCAAGAATGAACCAGCCGTGACGATCGACTATCTGGCGGTCTGCGATCCTACAACCCTCGATCCACTTTCATCAGTTACGCGGCAGGCGGTGTTGCTCGGAGCAGTCCGTATCGGGGCAACCCGGCTCATTGATAACATTCTGGTTTCCGCCAAACAGGCGCGGCGTAGCTTTGAGTAAGGTTGCCTTCAGAGTATGTCGCTTAAGGGATGTTGCCGGTGGCGAACGGATTATCACAGGAATTCAGGGACATAATACCAGTGCACTCTTTTAGGCGAAAAGATTTGGATGGAAAGTTTGTCCCACCAGCAAGCTGAGGATCACCTGACTGAGGCGGTTCTTGTCAGTAGCCACGATTTCGAGGAACCGGATGCCCATCGATTCCGGCCGCGAAGAACACACCATGGCCGTCTCAATCTTGATGGGTTCTTCATCCGAAGCCGGTTTGATGACCAGCTCGATAAACGTCCCCTCAGGCAATGCAGTCCTCGTCTCGAGCGTGCAGCCTCCCATGGAGATATCCGTCACACGGTTGTCGATCCGCACGGAATTCTCTGAGAGGAGATTGGCACGGAAGGATACCGGCAATCGTTTGTATTCCCGGCGATCCACGGCTGACGTCTGGCCGGGAAGCTGATTCCGGTAGGCACGGAAGCGTGCGGTGCAGAGTTGGCACCGGAATGAGAAAATCCTGAAGCGATTCAAGAAACGCTCCATGGTCCCCTCGTCATAGACGATTCGGACGAAGGGTGTTCCGCAACTTGGGCAGTGTGGGTCGCTCATGAACTCCGGAGCATACCGGCGGCGGCCTCATGCACAGATAGCTGCTCTGCCAACAGTTGCTCCCGCTGCACCCCCAAAATCGACTCGATATCGGCCGGCGAGTATGTGGGCGGCTTCACCCATTTCCCATCGGCCCGCTTGTAGCCGCCGATCTTGCTCATATTCGACCGGTGCACTTCCCGAAACACCGGTTCCATATCGATCCCGTAGGACACCGCAGTTCCATAGGTTACATAGAGGAGGTCCGCCATTTCTTTGGCCACCGCCGCTAAATTCCCCGTGGCCATGGCCTCTTTTAATTCATCGAATTCTTCCTGAATGAGTCGAACGCGAAGTTGTTTCGTCTCCTCAGTCAAATCCGTCGGAGCTGTCTCTAATAAAATCTCGAACTTACTGTGAAATGCTTCGACCATGGCTTGTTCGTCGGTCATGCCTGCTCCTTCATTCGATATCAAACGGCAAGGTCTTGCGTGGAACAACTTCCGTCGGCTCCAGGAGCGGGACGTCCCGATCCGACGACACCCCCAATTCCTTGAAACGTCGTGCTGCAGGGAGAATGCGTGTCTCGAGAGAACCGACGGCCCGGTTGTAAGCCGATACGCTCTTGCCAAGAGCCTGGCCAACATCGTTCATATGTTCAGCCAGCACTGCCATGCGCTCATACAGTTCCTTACCCAACCGACCGGCTTCTTCCGCATGGGCGGTCATTCGCTCTTGGCGCCATCCGTATGCAACTGAACGGAGTAACGCGATGAGCGTCGCCGGGGTTGCCAACACGATCCCGTTTGCAAACCCCTCCTCAATAAGACGGGGATTCTGGTCCAGCGCCGCCCCGAGGAATTGCTCACCTGGGAGAAACAGCACGACGAACTCCGGCGCACGGTCGAACTGAGTCCAGTACGCTTTCAGAGAGAGTTCGTCCATACGGCTCTTGACCTGGGCTGCATGGCGACGCAAGGCCTCCATCTGTTGGGCCTCGTTCTGGGCTTCATGGGCATCAAGGTAGGCCGATAGTACGGTCTTCGCATCCACGATAATCTGGCGTCCTCCGGGCAATTGCACGACCATATCCGGACGGAAACGCCCCTCGTCACCGGTCACAGAGAGTTGCTCAGCGAAATCGCAATGGTCCACCATACCCGCGAGTTCAGCCACTCGTTTCAACGTCAATTCGCCCCATTGGCCTCGTACGGTCGGAGCCCGCAAGGCTTTCACCAGGTTCCCAGTCTCCTGCTGCAACCGTTGCTGGGATTCCGCTAATGACCTCAAATGTTGATCCAATCCACCGTAGGCTGACTGCCGTGACTGTTCCAAAAAGCGCAGCTGTTCATCATAGCGTTGAAGAGATTCTTGGAGTGGGCGGACTAGCGCATCGACAGCATGCTGCCGTTGAACCAAGTCACCTTCTGCCTTGATCTGAAGCGCTTCAAATGAGACGGCGGCGAGCTTCAAGAATGCCTCGTTGTTTTGCTTCAGGGCCTCGCCGGATAGAGCTTGGAATGACCCCACGAGTTCCTGACGTGTGTGATCGATGAGGACTTTTTGGTCCGTGAGCTGGCGTGAAGCGTCTTCCATTCTGGTTTCTGCGGTGACCCGCGCTTGTTGAGCGTCGGACAATTCTTGTCGGAGAGAGGTAATGGCGTCTCGTTCTTGGTCCACCTGTTTTCGCAGCTCGCCCACCATTGCTTCAGCCCGCTGAGCCTGAGGGCGTAGGCGGCTTGTGACCCACAGCCCGGCAAATATACCGCCAAGGAGCAGTCCTGCCAGGAAGCCGATAGCAAGGGGGATCATGCCGGCTAGTGATTGATCCATGTCACAAGTTCCAATGCAATGAACCGCTACATATAGCGTCAAGGATGAAAAATTGACTGAAGACTACGCAAGGAATTGAAAAAGGTCAAGGAGCAGAAGGCCCCAATCGATCAGCTCTATCTATCCTAGGGCTGTAGAGACGGCTCGATGCAAATGGTCCCTGATCCGGCGTCTATCGTAATGCGCTGCCCATCAGCAAGCCGTGCCGTGGCGGCTTCAACGTTGGCAATGGTCGGCAGTCCATATTCGCGAGCGATGATGGCTCCATGAGACAGTGTGCCGCCCATTTCCGCGATCAAGCCCCCGGCAAGACTGAAAAGAGGAGCCAATCCAGGGTCAATAACCGGTACCACCAGAATTTCCCCGGGTACTACTTTGCCCCAATCCGCCACCGAGCGGATTAGTCGAACCGGACCTGCCACGATTCCGACGCTGATCGGCGTGCCCGACAAGATACCGTTCCCTTCAGATTTGTCAGATATCACGGTCTGTTCGCTCGCAGTTTCCCAGTCGCAGATCGTGTCGGGTACCTCGACCGCTGAGTTGCGCTCTCGCTCGGTTCTCCGGGCCTTAATCACGGCCTTCCAGTCTCGTGTGCTTCCGGCCAACAGGTCGGCGTGATCGTTGATCGTCAGAAAGAAAATGTCGTCAACCTGGTGGAGCAAGCCCCGCTCGACCAGAAGTTCTCCGAGACGCATCAAAAGGGTTCGGATGGCCGTCGAGTAATACATCAAGTGGTGCCGATTGGCTTCGCGCAGCGAGAAGAAACGACAGAGCCTTCGGTAACACCACATGAAGATGATCCACCTATGGTAGCGCCAGCCGATGCGCCGTTTGATCCGGGCCAGCGCAGCGGTTCTCGCGTTGTCCTGGCGCAGGAGAATGTTCATCTGCGAAGGAGAGGCGGAGAGAAGGTGGATACGCACAATAGCCAGAATCGATTCAGGGTTATCGGCCAGACGCGGGGACATGACGTCCGATTCGCCGATTGCGCGATGGCCATAGTCCTCTAAGTACTTGTCGAAGGCCCGTAGGAATCTCGTGTCGGCGAGAGCCTCACGAAACAGTGAAGGTTCCCATGGTTTCGATGTGAAAAATGTGCTGGCTGCCGGTTCGTTTCGGGCGATGTCCGTCAGCTCAGCGAGGCGGAGGATCTGTTGTGCGCTGATGACAGTCCCTTGTCCTTGGAGAGCAGCGTTCAGCAAACCCCTCCAGTCTGACCCGAGCCACCGAGGCAGGAATTGGCTGAAGATCTGCAGGCATTGCCCGACGCCGCCGGCAATGCCGAACGTGACGTCGCGGCCCTCTAACCAGAGGTCGAGTTTGTCGAGCTCCTGGACGAGTTCTTCCACTGACAGGTGCAGAATGCGCTCACGACGATAGGTAATAGACAGATTCTTCATTTCTTGAAACACTCGTGGGCCGGACCGCTCAACCCGTCGCATTTCAGCCCACATCATCCACCCGGCCCGAGCGAACGCCATCCCGTTGAGCGGCTGTATTTTCGGGATGGTTTGCAGAGGTTCGCCGCCCATCTGTTCGGTGTTCAGCGATGCGTCTCCACCTAGTTGGGCCACCAAGATATGGAACAGGGTCACGTTCAGATAGGGTCGCCCTCTCAGTATCCGGACCGATGTAAGACCATCGGGAATATGGCATCCAAGTCTTCGATAATGAGAGAGGATATGGCTGTCCATGAACCGTTCAAGAAATGAGAGACTCAACAGGCTCGGCACTTCGGGCAATGTCTCTTTGAAATTCGTCCGCGACCACTCGCAGTCGTCGTTCGTGAGAATGGAGGAAGGGCGGATCGTCGTAATGAGTCTGGCCTGTACGACCCACAGTTGGCCGGCATCGAATGCCCACTCGAGATCGATGGGGTGTCCGAAGGCCTGTTCAATGTGTTTGGCCGTTTGTGCGAGGGAGAAGAGCTGCGCGTCGGTGAGCGATGATTGGATTGGGGTTGCATCGTCAAACCGCTCGATGTGCAGTCCCTCCTTGGAAACCAACAGTCGTTGGGAGTGATGCGCAAGGATGCGTTTACGAACCCGAATCGGCTGCCCTTCGTGAGTGACCTCCACGACATACTGGTCCGGCTTGACTGTGCCATCGACCAGCGGCGCTGCGAGGCCGGGTACGGCGTTGATCGTCACTTGATTCGATCGTCCGGTCACAGGATGTATTGAATAGGCCACTCCGGACGATTGAGCATCGACCATCGATTGGATCACCACAGCCATTTTCGGAGCTGTCTGGTGTCTCTGGTGAGTGGTGTAGCTCACCACCCGTTCTTCCCACAGCGAAGCCCAGAGATCCTTCAGCGCCGTAACAATTTCTGAAGGAGCCACGCCCAGGTGGGTGCAATAGAGCCCGGCGAAACTGGTTTGAGCCGTGTCCTCATTCGTGGCTGAGGATCGGACGGCCCAGCGTTCGTCCGGTAGTCGACTGAGAGTTTCGAGTGCACTCCGCCATTGAACCGCAAGCCGGGAAGTTTCTACCTGTCTGATACGGTTCCGGCAATCAGCCAATGCCGACGCGCGCTCGCTTCCTGATAATGCGCAGGCCTTATGCCACTCCTCATCCTCAATAAACCCTGACGCATGCAGACACTGCTTATATGCCTCAGTCGTGATGCAGAACCCCTGAGGGACAGAGAAGCCGGTCGCTATGAGCTGAGCAAGCCCAACGGCTTTTCCTCCTGTGAGATCGACATCGCTACACTGAGACAGTGGAAGGATAAAGGGACGGGCCATAAGTTGGCATAGTAGCTAGAGCAGGAGGATGAGGTAAAGGTCGTTGACGTTCGTTCCAGTAGGACCGGTATGGATATGACATCCAAGAGCCTTCAAGGCAGGGTAAGTATCGTGCCTTTTTAAGGATGACCGGAGATCAATGCCGAGTTTCTTCGCCAGCGCGACGGTGCTCCCACTGACAATCGCCCCGGCTGCATCGGTGGGCCCGTCGGTTCCGTCGGTGCCCAGCGCCATGACCCATGCGTTGGGAAGGCCGGCGATCTCGAATGCTGCAGAAGCGGCGAATTCCTGGGCGCGTCCACCCTTTCCACGGCCTGTGACCGTCACCGTGGTCTCGCCTCCCGCCACCACGCAACATGGGCGCTTCAAGCTGCCATGTCTTTTCGTAATCGCCTTGGCAAGGTCCGTCAACTGCTTGGCTGCCACGCGCGCTTCTCCCCTGATCGGGTGAGGGACGAGCTTGCTGTGGAGGCCCTCCTGTTGTGCGGCGCGCGCAACGGCTTCCAGCATGATCCGGTTGTTACCGATGATGTGATGCTGTACGAAGCGCAACCGTCGTGAACCTGGTTTCAGGGTCTCTGGCGCGTCACCTTTTCGGCCGTGGCACAAGTAACGGCGTACGGCCGCAGGCACGGCATGCCAGCTTCTATACCGTTGCAGCACTCCCACTGCGTCCGCAAATGTGGAGGGATCGCCCGCTGTCGGCCCCGAGCCGATGGAACCGAGATCATCGCCGATGACGTCCGAAAGTATGAGCGTAACAATCCTCGCCCGGGTGGACGCGGCCAGCCCACCTCCTTTGACCAATGACAAATGTTTTCTCACGACGTTTATCTCGTTGATTGTTGCGCCGCTGCGGAGCAGCAGGCGCGTCGTGCGTTGCTTATCGACCAGCGTCACCCCGGCGACTGGAGCCGGTAGCAGGCTCGACGCACCACCGGACAAGAGAACGATCAGCAGCTCTCGAGATGTCAGACGTTGCGTCAGATAGAGAAGCCTCTTGGTTCCGCATAGACCTGCACGATCGGGAATTGGATGACCGGCTTCAAGTACGACGATCCGTTTGGTAGCGAGCGTATGCCCTGTTTTGACGATGACGAGTCCATCGTCCAACCTTGTCCCCAGCGCTGTCTCTAATGCCTGTGCCATCCTGGCTGATGCCTTTCCGGCACCTACCGCCACTACACGGTCGACACGCGAAAGGTCGTAGGTCTTACGTCCCACTCGCAAGGAATCTCTATTGAGTGAGACGCTATTGAGTAGGGCCTGATAGGGGTCGGCAGCATCCAGTCCTGCGGCGATCAGCTTCCGAAGAAGTGATTGCGCGGGAGAAAGGGGCAAACGAAGCGTCATTGGCGCGAGTGCTACGGTATCTTTTCTTGCTTAAAGCAGCGACTGGGACAGGTCTGCCGGGGCACTCGGATTTGATAGGTGCCATGAGGGAGCATATCTTTCTTGAATTCAGGATTCAGCATCTTGAGCTCGAGCAGATAGGTGCCGAATTCTTCGGCGATCGAGGTCAGGGCGCGCTGAGACTCCTTGACGTTCACCGTGATGGTTTCGGTCTCAAGCGGCATATACAGATCCTTCTTGGTCAGTCCAAGATACTTCTCCGGCTGGGAGTAGATTTCCTTAGCGGCAATGATGCGAGGGACATATCGCATGGTTTCGCGTGGGCCATGCATCTTCCAATAGTCGGTAATCTTTTGCTCCTTGAGCAGCTTGCGGATGCGTTCCTCACCGGCGTTGTAGGAGGCCATAGCCAAAAACCAATCATTGTCCTGAAAATCTTTGAGGTACTTGAGGTACTTCACTGCCGCCTCGGTCGACATTTCGAGATTTCGGCGCTCATCCCGGACGGCGTCGCTCTTCAGTCGGTACCGGCGCCCCGTGGAGGGGATGAACTGCCAGGGGCCAGACGCTTTCGCTCGCGAGTAGGCGGCTGAAATGCACTTACTCTCGACCAGTAACATATACTTGAGATCATCTGGCAAACCGGCTTCGGCCAACTGCTTTTCGGCAGGAGGGAAACAACGTCCCGTTCGCTTGGCGAGGATGATGCTTTCGCCTTGATCTTCCAAAAATTGATAGAACTCGTACTCGATCCGTTCTCTCACTTGCCAGTTATCCAAAGGAACCGGCACTCCAGCAAATGTGATCTTGTCGGGCAGCTTGAATGAGCTCAGATAAAACCGTTCTCCTTCGCGTTTGATCTCCGGCAAAATGACCAGACGATCCTCCGGTTCAGGCTGCGAATCCAGTAGGTCCGGTATGAGCAAGTCCTTCTCCGCCTCCGATTTTGGGCCGCCATTATCCCCAGTTTCCGATGCGGCCAGGGCAGAAGGACACGAAGGACACATTGACAGGATAAAGACACCGATTCCGACCATAGGAAATAAGGACTGCATACCACGGATGATCATTCTCGAACTCCTCTATTGCCTCCACATACAAAACGTCACAAACGCGAAGTTATGCTAGCAGCTCACTCAATCACCGGCAAGCAGAATAGGGTTCCCGCTCGTGTTACACTGTCGTCCCTATGCAAGCCCTGACAGTTCTAAGCAAGACTATCACCGACTGCACGGCCTGTCCTCGGTTGGTCATCTATCGACAGGCGATTGCACGGCAGAAACGGAAACAATATTGTGATTGGACCTATTGGGGACGGCCGGTTCCCGGCTTCGGGGATCGTCAAGCTCGACTTTATGTTCTGGGGCTGGCTCCTGCGGCACATGGTGGGAATCGGACGGGGCGTGTTTTTACCGGTGATCGGAGTGGAGATTGGCTGTATGACGCGTTGTATCGGTATGGATTCGCCAACCAGGCTGTCTCGCAACACAAAGACGATGGCTTATCGTTGACGGATTGTTACATCGGAGCAACCGTGCGGTGCGCGCCGCCGGGGAACAAACCTGCACCGGATGAGTTTGAACGTTGCGGCCGATTCTTGCAGGAGGAGGTTGGTCTCTTGAAGAGCCACCGGGTGGTGATAGCTCTGGGAAAGATTGCCTTTGATCATTATCTGAAGACCTGCCGGACGCAGGGGCGTGCTATGCCGGCGCCGGTCGCCAAATTCGGACATGGTGTCGTCTATCGCTTACCATGGGGCGTGACGCTGCTCGGCTCCTATCACCCCAGCCAACAAAACACGTTTACCGGGAAGTTGACCCGCTCGATGTTTCACGCGGTGTTTCGGAGGGCCAGGAAAGAAATTGATCGTGCATAGCTTAGGAGAATGGTGGGTCCCATCTCCGATCATCTTCTGCCAGGGAGAGGGCTGGTGTTGAGAGTAGGGTGAACGTCCGCCGAGCGGGGAGCGTCGCCCCCACCAGTCAAACCGTTACTGCTGTCCTTTCGCCTTCCAGTCGTCCAAGAACTTCTTCAGTCCAGCATCGGTCAGCGGGTGCTTGAAGAGCGCTTGAAACACGCTGTATGGCATCGTACAGATGTGTCCACCGGCTAACGCGGCCTCGACGACGTGCTGCGGATGGCGGACGCTCGCCACTAACACCAAGGTCTCGTACTCGTAGTTCTTATAAATCGTCAGAATTTGTCGAATAAGCTCCATGCCGTTCGAGCTGATATCATCGAGCCGTCCGATAAAAGGCGAGACGCACCAGGCGCCGGCTTTGGCCGCCAGCAACGCTTGGGTTGGCGAAAAGCAGAGAGTGACGTTCACTCTGACGCCCTCTGCAGCCAGCCGCTTCGTGGCTTTCAGTCCTTCCGGAATCAGCGGGCACTTGACCACGATGTTCTTGTGGATCTTGGCGAGCTCTTTGCCTTCCTTCACCATGGCGTCCGCTTCGACGCTCACGACTTCGGCGCTGATCGGCCCGTCCACGATCTTGCACACCTCTTGCAGCATTTCCCTGAAACTCCGGCCTTCTTTGACGACCAGGGAAGGATTCGTGGTCACACCGTCGAGCAATCCGAGGCTTGCCGCTTCATGGATTTCCTTGACGTTGGCTGTATCGAGATAGATTTTCATAGGCGTTCCTTTCCTAGCCAAGAGATCGTGAGGCAACATTGTTATTATCAGTCATTTTTATGGAGAACTCAACTTCACCGCATGAAATCCGCATGAAAGTTTGACAGGCTTTCGAGCGGGGGATAAAGTCTTACGGTTGCCAGTGACCATTGATCCTAGAGGAGATATCACGATGCAACGATTTGTCTGGTTGCTGCTCTTCTCCCTTATTATTCCAGCCTGCTCAGGGAAGAACCCGTACCTAGAAGCTTCGCTGAAACCGGCCGACCTTCAAGGAAAGGATAAGGGCTGGTTCGAAAAGAACTGGGGTGCTCCGGACGGGAAAGCATCCCGTTTTTTTGGTGGAGAGACCTGGACCTACTATCGTATTGCCGGAGGAAGATCAGGAGCTCCGCTCTTCAATTTTTCTCCCAATCAATGTCAGATCACCCTCAAGTTTGACAAAGACGAGAGACTTTCCGACTATACCTACTCAGGCTGCTGACTGCTTGTTGCAAGAACCTGCTGGATTTTCCTTCCACGGCGATTTCATGTAGCTCACGAATACCCCGCTAGATGGGGTGCTCACGTCGAAACCTCACCACACACTCCTGGCTGCAGAAACAGTATTCCCGCCCTCCGATCGTTTCGATCAGGGCGATTCGCCTAGGGACGAATGTGTGACACACTGGATCCTCGATCATTTGGTCTTGATCTTCATGTTGGGCTTGCGCGGACGATTTCTCCCGACCATCCCGAATTGAAGTTTTGAACCCACGAAACATTTGTCGGAGCAAGATATAGAGAACAGTGAGAAGTAAAACGACTAGGATTAATCTATACATAGTGGTCTATGGTAAGAGGACCACAATCCTATGAAAGTGGGGTGGACCTGTCAAGATAACCGCGAACGGTTGATCGTGGGATACTGTTGAGGAGCCCATGCACAAACGACCTATGTTTCTAGGTCCTATTGGGACTCTTGTCAGAGCCATCCAGTACTTCAGGAGGATTGGCTTACCCTATCCTATGGTGCTAAAGTGCGATCCCATGAAAACCTGCGATAAATGCCATGGGGCGATGCTACCGGAACGAGCGGTGGATTTGGACGCCGGACTGGCGATCACTGTGTTTGCCTGTTTGAATTGTGGTCGTCGGAAGGCAGCGGATCAGGAACCTCGGCCGATCACGGCTCGACATTAGTCCTTCCTGGCAGTCTCCAAACCACTACCTTCTGACGAGGGGAAGGATTGCGCGGTCACTTTGACCGCAGCGCCTTCAACCCAATAGAGGACATGACTGCTCTGTTCTCGGGTAGGCTCATCACTGCTTCGTAGATAGCAGCTATTGTTAGTCTCCACTCGCAGGTGGCTTCGACAGAAGCCAAGCAAGAATCCGTGCATGTATGGCCAGCCGCCTGATCGTGCATGATCGGTAACGGACTCTCGTATATAAAAGCAGTATCCATTCAGCTACCCACGCCTTACCCGAATATCCAGCAATACTGTTCCATGGCTGCGCATGCTAAGTATTCGTTGAGGGTAGGATGCGATCGGGTGGTTCGATAACAAGGCGCAGTTGGAAGAATAGTCAACGAAGGCTCAAGACATCCATCATGTCGTATAAGCCGGCTGGCTGGCGGACGACCCATCTCGCAGCTCGCAGGGCTCCGCGGGCGAACGTATCGCGGCTGCTGGCTCGGTGGGTGACTTCGATTCGTTCTCCCATGCCGCCGAACAGAATCGTATGATCGCCGACGATATCGCCGGCGCGAATGGTTTGTATTCCGATCTCTCCTTTGGTGCGCTCCCCGATCAACCCCTTGCGGGCATAGACTCCGACTTGGTTCAAGTCTCGGCTCACCGAACGGGCGAGGACCTCGGCAATCTTGAGGGCCGTGCCGCTAGGCGCGTCCTTCTTCAGCCTGTGGTGAGCTTCAATGACCTCGATGTCGTAATCGTCCCCAAGTGTTCTGGCCATTTCTCCGATAACTTTGCAGATTAGGTTGATTCCGACGCTCATGTTCGGAGAAAAAACACAGGGAATCTGCTGGGCCAGTGACCTCAGCTCGTCGAGTTGAACAGCCGAAAATCCGGTAGTTCCGATTACCATGGCCCGTCGATGGTGAGCAACCGTCCGCATATGCTCAAGTGTCGCCACGGGCGAGGAAAAATCGATCACAACTTCTCCCCGCTCCAGCAGAATGGAGAGATCATCCGTAATGAGAAGGCCGGCACGACCTGATCCCGATGTCTCCCCCGCATCCTCTCCCAGCGATGGGTGCCCTTTCCCCTCTAAGGCCCCTGCCAGTATCAAAGCCGTTGAATCTCTGATCAGTGACACTAATCGGCAGCCCATTCGGCCGGCTGCGCCCGCTACAATGACCTTGATCATCTTGTCGTACACCTAGATATTGCTAGTGTCAGATCAACGCCGCGTCTTTGAGGACGCGAATCAATTTCTCGCGTGTGTCCTGGGCCATCGGGCAGAGCGGCAAGCGCAATTCCGGGTCAATCTTCTTCATGAGTCCTAACGCTTCTTTGACCGGAATGGGGTTGGTTTCATAGAACAAAGCCGCAAAGAGGGGAGAGAGCTTAAAATGGATCCGTCGCGCTTCGTCGATTCTCCCCTCGGCAAAGGCTTTCACAAGGCCGGCCATTTCCAACGGCATGATATTAGCCGTTACGGTAATCACACCCTTTCCGCCGACTGCCATCATCGGTAACGTGAGGGAGTCGTCGCCGGCCAGCACGGTAAGGCGATCACCGCACAACTGCACGATATCTGAGGCCTGTTGGACGGAGCCACTCCCTTCCTTGACCCCAACGATTGTGTTAATGGCTGAGAGTCGGACGATCGTTGACGGTAGCATATTGACCCCGGTTCGACCGGGGATATTGTAGAGAACTAAGGGCAGGTCGACGGCCTCCGCAACCGCTTTATAGTGTCGATAGAGTCCTTCCTGGGTCGGTTTATTATAGTAGGGAGTAATGAGCAACGCGCCGTCGGCCCCAGCCTGCTTCGCGTGCTTCGTGAGCGTGATGGCTTCTTCCGTGCTGTTCGAACCGGTTCCGGCAATAACCGGCACCCGCCGGCGCACCACTTCGACCGTCAACTCAATCACCCGATTATGCTCGCTATGAGAAAGAGTGGCCGATTCACCGGTGGTTCCGCAGGGGACAATGCCGTTGGTGCCGTTGGCAATCTGCCATTCGATCAACTCAGCTAAAGCACGCTCGTCGACGTTGCCCTGTCGAAATGGTGTGACAATTGCGACAAGCGATCCGGTAAACATTCTCACTCCGTTTCGTTGAGGAACGACGGAATTCTCTCGCCTCGTACGAGGTCGTCGTATGTTTCTCGCTCACGAATGACGTGAAATTCTCCGTCCTTGACGAGTATTTCCGGTACACGAGGCCGAGAGTTGTAATTGGACGCCATCACAAAGCCGTACGCTCCTGCGCTCATGACCGCCAACAACTCACCGGGCTTGACGCTCGGCAACGACCGATCCTTGGCCAGAAAATCCCCTGATTCACAGACAGGCCCGACGATATCCACGGTCTGTTTAGTCCGACGGACAGCTTCCTCATTCACAGGGCGAATTTCGTGGTAGGCGCCGTACAAGCTCGGACGAATCAAATCGTTCATGGCGGCATCGACGATGACGAAGTGCTTCGACTCCCCGGCCTTCTCGTATAGCGCCCTTGTTACCAGGATGCCTGCATTGCCGACGATGACGCGGCCCGGCTCCATCACCAGGGTCAGGCCCAAATCTTTGACGAGCGGCGAAATGGCATCAGCGAGGTCCTGAGGCAAAGGCGGCTTCTCCTCGGAATAGGTGATGCCCAATCCGCCTCCGATGTTCAGGTAGCGGATGTTGATGCCTTGGCCTTTGAGCGTGTCGATAAGCGCCACGACCTTCTTCAGCGAATCGACGAACGGCATCACGTCCGTCAACTGCGAGCCGATGTGGGCATGGACGCCAACGACGTCGGTGTGGCTCAGAGAGGACGCCATTTTGTATTCTTCCAGCGCGCGATCCGAGGCGATGCCGAACTTGCTCTTCTTCATCCCCGTCGAGATGTAAGGATGTGTTTTTGGATCCACGTCCGGATTAATCCGCAACGCGATGCGCGCCTTTTTTCCGACCGAGGCCGCCACTTCGTTGATCGCATGAATTTCAGCCGACGACTCAACATTGAACATGAGGATGTCGGCCTTCAGCGCATCTCGGATTTCATCCGCCGATTTACCGACGCCGGCAAAAACGATTTTAGAAGCAGGCACGCCGGCTTTGAGGGCTCGAAACAGCTCGCCGCCCGACACGATATCCGCGCCGCTGCCTTCCTTTGCCATCATGCGAAGGATGGCCAGATTGGAGTTGGCTTTCATCGCAAACGCGATGACATGCGGGATATTTTTGAAGGCACTGTCGTAGGCGTGGAAATGCCGGATGAGCGTCGCATGGCTATAGACGTAACAAGGAGTGCCCAGCTCTTTCGCCACGCGGCTGACTGGTACCTGTTCGCAGTACAATTCACCATGGTGATACTCGAAACTATGCATCGTGTGGTTCCTTCTATTCGATCAATTGCGTCAGACCCAAGACCTTTTACAGTATTCCCGCCGGCTGCGATGGAGGCATGTCAAAGTCATGGCCTCCCAGGGTAGGGTCTGGTTCAGCCGATTCTGCCCCCTGCCGCTCTGCCTCAAGGGCATGTTGCCTTTTCTGCTTCTCGATCGTGGGCGCCACTCCGACGTATTCCGGGACGACCGGTGCCCCCGCCACCCCGCAAGAAATCACCAGGGCTGCCGACACAACAATGACAATAGCTCTCATGACAGCAGCAGCTCAAGTTCTTTGATTCGCCGCTCGACTTGTCCCCGTGCGGTCCCGCCGATTTGTCCCTTGTGATCGATTGCCGCCGTGGTAGTCAGCCGAGAAAACACGGTCTTGTCGATCCGTTCGCAAAACCCCCGCAGCTCCTCAAGTGAAAAATCCGTGACATCACGTCCTTGATCGAGCGCAGCCCGGACGATTCGTCCGGTGATCTCATGGGCTTCCCGAAAAGGCACGCCTCTCATGACCAGGTAGTCGGCCAGTTCCGTGGCGAGAAGTCCGCCTCCATGCAACGCTCGCTTCAGTGCCTCTCCGTTGACCTTCAGTCGGCGCATCAATTCCGTCATCACTTGGAGAGAGGCCGTCACCGTATCAAGAGCATCAAAGAGCGCCGGTTTGTCTTCTTGCAAATCCCGATTATAACTCAACGGCAGAGCCTTGAGCAGGGTCAGCAGATTGACGAGATGGCCGTATACGCGTCCGGTTTTTCCTCGGACCAGCTCGGGGACGTCGGGGTTCTTCTTCTGCGGCATCATGCTGCTTCCTGTGCAGAATGCATCCGGCAGATCGACGAACTGAAATTCCTGCGATGCCCACACGATCAATTCCTCACTCAGCCGTGACAAATGCATCATCACAATCGAGAGGGCCGATGCCACTTCGATCATGAAATCACGGTCAGAAACCGCATCCATGCTGTTTAGGGTGATGGCAGGAAAGCCCAGTAATTCAGCCGTGTAGCGCCGGTTCACCGGATAGTTCGTACCGGCCAAGGCGCCGGATCCCAGCGGCATGACATTGAGTCGGTCCCTGGCGTCACGTATTCGACCTTTGTCCCGTTCGAACATCTCCACATACGCCAGCAAGTGATGCGCAAAGAGGACTGGCTGAGCCCGTTGCAGGTGGGTATACCCGGGCATCATGAGGGTGCGGTTGGCATCGGCCTTTGCGACCAGCACGCGTTGAAATCTGATTAATCGTTCATACAGCTCATCCAGATGAGTACGCAAATACAGTCGAATATCCAAAGTCACTTGATCATTCCGACTACGGCCTGTATGTAACTTGCCCCCCAACGGTCCGATCACTTCGGTCAGTCGCCGCTCGATTGCCATATGAATATCTTCGTCTTGAGGTGAGAAGGCGAATTGTCCACGATCCAACTCTCGTTTGATTGATTCCAACCCGCGGACAATGGCGCGCGTTTCCGCTCGCGTGAGGACCCGAGCCTTTTCGAGCGTCTTACAATGGGCAATGCTCCCGGCAATGTCCTCGCCATAGAGCCGACTGTCGACCATTACCGACCTGGTAAACGCTTCGACGAATGGATCGGTCTTCTCTCGAAACCGGCCGGCCCAAGCCTTCCCTCCGCCTCCGGCTGACTTAGGATGGTTCCTGCGCTTGGCCATCAGGACGAGACTTTCTTTCTCTGCGCGCGGATCTTCAGTCGTAAAGCGTTCAAACGTATGAAGCCTTCCGCGTCCTTTTGGTTATACACGTCATCTTCCTCGAACGTGGCGATGTCGAGGCGATAGAGTGACTGTCTCGATTTGCGTCCCGCCAGAGTACAGCTTCCCTTGTAGAGCTTGACTCGTGCGACGCCGCTGACGTCTTTCTGGGCTTCATCGATCGCCGTCTGCATCATTTCGCGCTCAGGGCTGAACCAATAGCCGTTATAGATCAGGTCCGCAAATCGTGGGATCAAGCTGTCGCGGAAGTGGAGGACTTCGCGGTCCATCGTCAAGGATTCGAGTCCGCGATGTGCCACGTGCAGAATCGTTCCCCCCGGCGTCTCGTACACCCCGCGCGACTTCATCCCGACGTAGCGGTTTTCCACCAGATCGACCCGCCCGATCCCGTGTGCACCGCCCAGTTTGTTGAGATGAGCCAGTAAGGCCGCAGGACTCATCTTCTTACCATCGACCGCGATGGGATTGCCCGCTTGGTATTCGATCTCGACTTCCTGCGGCTTATCCGGTGCCTTTTCCGGAGAGACGGTCATCTGGAATATTTCATCCGGTGGCGATTCCCACGGGTCCTCAAGAATGCCGCCTTCATAACTGATGTGAAATAGATTGGGGTCTGTGCTGTAGGGCTTGGCTTTGGTCGCGGTCACCGGAATGCCGTGGTGATCGGCATACTCGATCAGTTCACGCCGAGAGCGCATGGTCCATTCCCGCCAAGGCGCAATAATCTTCAAGTGAGGTGCGAGCGCCATGTACGTCAGCTCGAAACGCACCTGATCATTACCCTTCCCCGTGGCTCCGTGCGACACCGCTTCGGCACCCTCTTTGATGGCGATTTCAGCCTGCCGACGAGCGATCAGCGGGCGAGCGATCGAGGTCCCAAGGAGATAGCAGCCCTCATACATCGCATTCCCGCGCAACATCGGGAATACATAGTCCTTCACGAAGATCTCCCTCAGATCCTCGACATAGACCTTCTTGACGCCGAGCGATTGAGCTTTGGCCTTGACGGCCTTCAGATCTTCCCCCTGGCCAAGGTCGGCGCAAAACGCGATGATCTCGGCCTGATAGGTTTCCTGAAGCCACTTGAGGATGACGGATGTATCCAGTCCGCCGGAATAGGCCAGGACGATTTTCTTGATCGATTTTGGTTTCATGGTGGATCCTACCCGGTATTGTTCTTCCGGCTGAGCAGTTGGGTCAAAATCGCCTTTTGCATGTGCAGGCGATTTTCCGCTTGATCGATGACGACGGACTGTGTGCCGTCCAGCACGTCCGCCGTAATCTCTTCTCCACGATGGGCCGGCAAACAATGCATGACGATGGCATCGGGTTTTGCCCGTTGCAGCAGCCGTTTGTTCAGCTGGTAAGGGGCGAGCGTCCGCAATCGCCGTGCCTGCTCCCGCTCGCGGCCCATACTGATCCACACGTCGGTATACACCACATCCGCTTCTTTTACGGCGACAAGGGGATTCTCCAACACCTCGATGGAGGCGCCGGTGGTTTGTCCTTCCATTCTCGCACGATCGATCACCCGTTGATCCGGCTGATAGCCGGAGGGGCACCCGATTACAACGCGCATGCCCATCTTCGTTCCTGCTTCGATAAGCGAGTTGGCCACGTTGTTTCCATCGCCGATGTAGGCGAGGCTGACTCCCGTGAGTCGGCCCTTGATCTCCTGAATCGTCATCAAATCGGACAAGGCCTGACAAGGATGGCTATGGTCGGTCAGCCCGTTTATAACCGGCATCGTGGCTTCTGCCGCCCATTCTTCGACGATCGCATGGTCGTAGGTTCGTATCACGATCCCGTCCAGGTAACGGGACAAGACGCGTGCCGTGTCCGAAACCGTCTCCCCGCGCGAGAGTTGAATGTCGCTCATGGGGAGGACCAGCGCATGGCCTCCGAGCTGGTTCATTCCCGCCTCGAACGAGACGCGGGTCCTTGTCGACGGTTTTTGAAACAGGAGTCCCAATGTCTTCCCGTTGAGCAACCGATGCGGAATCCCCTGGCGCTGTTTTTTCTTCAGAGACATCGCCAAACGCAGCAAGTCGAGGACTTGCCGTCGCGGCATCGTCGCCACGTCGAGCAAGTCCTTGGCATAGCGCCCGCCGCTGATTTTCTGTCGAGGTGGTACGGCCATCAGTGATGTGAATCTTTTCCCGTCGTCGGGCGCTGGCTCAACAGTATGCTGAGAAGGTCGAGGACCTTGTCCACCTCGGGCTGTGTGATCACCAAAGGCGGCACAAAGCGCAGCACCCGCTCGGTTGCGGCATTGATTAGCACGCCGCGGGCGAGCGCATCGGCCACCACCGCTCGGGCGTCGGCCTCCAGCTCCATGCCTTGCAAGAGACCAAGGCCTCGCACATCCTTCACGATTCGATGCTGGTCTTTGCAGTCGGCCAACCCCTTTGCCAAGTACTCGCCCATGCGCCGTGCCTGATCGAGCACCTTTCCTTCGAGCAGCACCCGGCAGACGGCCAGCGCGGCGGCACAGGCCAAGGGATTTCCACCGAACGTCGATGCATGAGAGCCGGGCGTAAATGCTGCGGCCACCGATTCTATTGCCAGACAGGCTCCGATCGGCACCCCTCCGGCGAGACCTTTTGCAAGGGTCATGATATCGGGTTTCACGCCGAGTTGCTCATGGGCAAAGAAGGTGCCGGTTCTCCCCATGCCCGTTTGAATCTCATCGAAAATGAGCAAGATGTCTCGTTGTGTACAGAGGTCGCGCAGGTTTCTCAGATAATCCCGGTCGGCTACATATACACCGCCTTCCGCCTGAATCGGTTCCAGCATGATCGCCGCGGTCTTCTCACTGACCATGGACTCTATCGTCTGAAAATCATTGAACGGTGCATAGGCAAACCCCGGCATCAGCGGCTCGAAACCCTTCTGAACCTTCTCCTGTCCCGTGGCGGTGAGCGTGGCCAGCGTACGGCCATGGAACGAATTCTTCATTGTGATGACTTCAAAACGGTCGGACCCATGCCGCTCATGTCCGTACCGCCGCGCAAGCTTAATCGCCGCTTCATTGGCTTCAGCTCCGCTGTTGCAGAAAAACACGCGGTCGGCGAACGAATGGTCCACCAGCAGGCGCGCCAGCTTCACTTGCGGCTCGGTATAGTACAGGTTGGACGCATGGATCAGCTGGGCTGCCTGGCGTTGGATCGCCTGAACCAGGTCAGGGTGGCCATGCCCCAATACATTGACGGCAATCCCACCGACAAAATCGATGTACTCTCGCCCTTCCAGATCGTAGACCTTTGCGCCTCGCCCTCGTGCAATTGAAACCGGCTGGCGGTTGTAGGTCTGCATCAGGTATTTGGCGGCATCATCTTTCAGCTCTTCGGTCGGCATGATGACGTATCCCATTAGAAAAAAAGGAAAGCTAGCACAGGGGCGGTGGGAAGAGCAATAAGCGGAGCATCATGGTTGCCCTCAGGAGACCTTGTTCAAAGTTCCGCAATCTTCTGTTCCGAGTGTGGTAAGCTGCGTCGCCATGATACTGTGCAAACAGTGCAATCAACAGAACCCCGACGAGGCCCATTTCTGTCATCAGTGTGGAGCTAAATTGGCTGAAGCCATGGCTGCCGCCGGGACCGATTCTGAGACTCCCCCGGCTCGGCCGGTTCAGGACGATGAGACGCTGTGGCGCCAATTCATCGGCCCCAACGCGGACCACTACCTGACCGTGTTTAAAAAATTCTCGTCGAACGGCCAGCCAAAGTTTGCTCTCTCGTGGAACTGGCCGGCGTTTCTCTACATCTCCTTCCTGTGGTTTCTGTACCGTAAGATGTATCTGCACGCCTTTGTCTATGCGGTCGGCCCGATGATCTCGACGTATCTCACAGGAGATTTTTCCGCCGGTATTGTCTGGAGCATCATGGCGGGGGCAACCGCGAACTATCTCTATTATTGGCATTGTCGGGAGCACATCGTTGAAATCAAGAAAGCCGACCGGATGGATCGTGCCGCGCAAGAAACCGCACTGAAAGAATCGGGCGGGGTCCAGCCCTATGTCATTTGGGTCGGCGTATTTTTCTATATCATGTTCCTGGCGACACTGGTGAAGATGATTCAAGAAGGCCCGCCCGATCTGGATAAATCGCCCGGTCGACCGGCCAAGCAAGCGGCCATGCTGTCACGGACTTGACTTGTCACGGCAATACAGTATGCTTTGGCCCCTGATGGGATGTTCACGTTGATGGCAAAGGATGTGCGATGGCTCGATTAGTCTTGCTTCGTCATGGGGAATCGCAATGGAATTTGGAGAACCGTTTTACCGGCTGGGTGGATGTCCCACTTTCTGCAAAAGGTGTCGAGGAAGCCAAGCAGGCTGGTCAAAAGCTCCGCGGGTTTACCTTTGACCGGGCCTTTACGTCCGTCCTCATCCGTGCGAATGAGACCTTGAGGATTGTGCTGGAAGTCCTCGGGCAGACGGATATTCCTATCGAAAAACACAAGGCGCTGAACGAACGAATGTATGGGGATCTCCAAGGGTTGAATAAGGCCGAAACCGCCAAGAAGTACGGTGACGCGCAAGTAAAAATCTGGCGGCGAAGTTATGATGTGAAGCCGCCAGGTGGAGAAAGCCTCAAGGATACGGCCGAGCGCGCGGTGCCCTATTATGAGCAGAAAATCAAACCGTACCTGTTGAAAGGTGAAACCATCATCATCGCGGCGCATGGCAACAGTCTACGTGCGTTGGTGATGGTGCTGGACCAATTGTCGAGGGAAGAGGTGTTGGAGCTCAACATTCCGACCGGGGTGCCGCTGCTCTATGAATTTGACAACAGCGGCAAGGTGTTGTCACACCGCTACCTGTAAGTGTCGAGCTTATCCCACCTCGTCCAGCAACCTGCCGTATTCCGAAGCCGGCGCATAGTCGATCAATAACACGAGGAGTTTGTCGCGTTCTGCTGATGAAATAATACCCTGGTCTTCCATCAGGGACGCCGCCTCAGCACAAATGCCCATGTGACTGATCCCTTCCTGATCGACCAGATGAGCGTACTGCTCACGCCGCTCGATCAGTTCTGATTGATACTCATTCCACGTATCGTCCCCCAGCCTGCCGGATGCCCACCACTCCTGCTGGATCGACTCGCACAGCGCGTCCTTGATCGCAGACCGGTACGTGGTGGGGATATGGGCATCAATCGCGGCCAACGCCCAATAGAGATTCAACGACAAAACTTCGCGCGCCATCCGCTTGGCGGTGGAGTCTGAGGCCTCAATCCCGTATTCCTCGAGCTGAGAGACGGTGATGGGTTGCGGCATCGCGTTGAACAAGGCAGCCGCGGCTTCTGTAGGCGTCATAGGGGTTCCCCTGTTGGCGAGCAGGATACTGCAGGGTTCGTCCTGCCCTCAAGGGTGGCTTGGACGGGAAACATTGCGGGAATTCACACGTCCTTCAGAAGGGAAGGTGCGGGCGGCAATCCAACAGGCAGGAGGCAGATTTATGGAAAACCAATCTCGGACCATGCCGGCCCGGGATGGGCCAGCATGGTCATCGGTTCCATGTCAGCGATTCGCAACTTTTTGAACCATGCCGCCTCCGTATGGGGAGGCGTTCCGGCTGCTGCTCACGATTTGCTCGTCCTTTTCGCCCACCGCAGAGGCGATCGGCTCCGGCGACTGGGTCACGACAATCTCGACCCGCCGGTTCTTGCTCCGGCCTTCTTCCGTATCGTTGGTCGCGATGGGTCGTGCGTCCGCATACCCGACCGTCCTGACGCGATCAGCACCTAACCCGCCCTTGATCAGAGCCTTGCCGGCATTTTCGGCGCGTGCCCGAGAGAGCTCACCGTTATCCTTAAATGGTCGCCGACTATCGTACTTGACTGGGGTGCTGTCGGTATGTCCGGCGACTTCGACACTCTGGGGACGGAATTTACGCAAGGCTACGCCGATGCGCTTAACCAAGGAGGTCCCTGCCGGCGTCATGGTGGCTCGCCCTTTGGCGAACAGTTCGCCCGACGGCAATGCGAGCGTGAGCTTGTCGCCACGCTGCTCTAACACCACGGCACCTCGCTTGAGTTCATCCTGGAGGGCGCTCGCCAGTTTCTCGCTGACCCTAGTGAGGTCAGCCGTGGCACGCGCCGTCGTCATGGTTGGCTGAGGAAGCACATTCTTGTTGGAGGGAGTGAGTTTGGCCGGCTTCGGCAGGCTCTTCCCCAGGCTCGCGAGCAGGCGCTTTGCCTGTACGAGCTGCGAGTCGCGAGCGGCGAGTTCCATTTCCATGTTGGCCTTGGCCAGCTGGAACTCTTGCTCTTTCGCAACCAGCTGCAGGTCAAGGTCCGCGATGCGTTGCATCGCGGTATCAAGTTGGTCATTGCTGAGGGCAAATTGTCGTTCAATGTCGAGAACTTGCTGCCTGGCCAGCTCCAGGCTGCTTCTGGTCCTGTTCAGCTCCTGCGACATGTGCTGGTGGGTGTCTCGTTGGGTGCAGAGCCCCGAGAGTTCCTGTTCCTTTTGGGTCAGCTGCGCTTCCAACGCTTCTGCGCGGGTCTTTTCGACCGTCAACTGATTCGTGGCCGCTGCCGTTTTGTCACGCAGAAGAGCCAGTTCCTTCTCTTTGGCAGTGAGCTCTTGTTGAAGCTGCTCCAGCCGCTCTCGTTCTTTGTCTGCCTCGGAAGGTTGGTTCTGTGGAGGATCTATCGTAATAGAAGTCATCGGAACAACAGGAGTGATTGAAGTCGCAGGAGAGGTCTCGTCGCTGTCGACTTTATGGACATACGAGCCTCCCACGTTGTCCAGTTGAGCCTGCCGAGCATCGGCCGGTCTCAGGAACCCGACGAGCATGGTTAGGAGAGAACTGTGACCATTGTCCGATCGAACGGCGGTCGACTGGCTATCGACAATGGACGGAGGGTCAGCAGCCAGACTCGATTCCTGTCCGTTCACCGTGACAGTGAAGAGAAAGGCGAAGGCGATCAGCTTCATGTTCATGTCTCACCTCACTAAGAAGATGTAAGTAGCAGCGACTTTACAATAAAGTCAAAATCAGATTCAAAATTTTGAAAATCCAGTGCCTGGGAAGCACCCTTTCCTGTTCACACGGCAAAACGTCCGCAACGAAACAGAAGAAAGCGATCCAACCAAAACACTGGAACTGATGCTGGTACGTTCTCTCGAATTATAGGTAGTGCTAGAAAATCCTACTAAGTCCTATACGCCGTCTGGCGGCACTTTGCAACTGTGGATTTTCAGTGCGCATCGATTTCAGCCGGGCATGCAGGGCGTACTGAGAGTCTGGGTGATCTAGTGCTTAATTGCGTAAGTTCACGATAGTGTTTCTGAGTTGAGAGCCTTTGACGTCTCTCTTGCGCCACACAAACGGTTTGGCTGTGGGTCCATAGGCGGCCACAAACGCTTCGATGGCCTGACGCAATTCCTCGATGTTTCGAAAGCTGGCCCCCTTGAGCGTCTTTCGCGCAAAGATCCCAAACCAGATTTCAACCT
>JARFPM010000102.1 GCA_030444405.1 Nitrospira sp. | reverse complement strand
GGGATTGGACACAGTTGTCCAAAGCGGAATGCGCAAGTCTGCATAAGCAGGAAAAGGCCCACTTGAAGTCTCAGCTTGAACAGTTACAGTTTGAACAAACTCGGACTCGAGGAAAGCTGACTGCACTGAAGCGAGCCAAGGCGAGGGCACAGCGTATCCGTGCTGCCGAAGCGGCCTCCGAACGAAGACGCCGGTGATCGACCATCGCAGCTGTGTTGGTCGTATGTTACGTTGACAGGGGTGTAGGGGTATAGTGGGTGCAGTGCAGCATCTAGCGGCTCTCACTCGTGCACAGGCCTCGCTGATCCGGCACCTGTTTCGCGATAAGAAAACCAGATCGAGTGAAGGCGCCTTTGTCCTGGAAGGGGCTAAGTTCTGTCTTGATCTGATTCATCGGCATCCACAGTCTATCCTCAGCCTGATCGTATCGCCGCGGTTTCTCTCTGACGAGGCCGAGGCAGACCGTAAGGTGCGCACAAAACTGTCTGCGCGCCAGTTCGTTTGCCCGGACGCCGGCTTTGAAAAGCTGACCGATGTGCAGATGCCGCAAGGGATACTAGCTGTCGTTCGACAACCTCGGTGGGATGAGGCGCAGGTATTCGGGCGAACAACCGTGTTGGGCATCTATGGGGATCGGTTGCAAGATCCGGCGAATGTCGGCGCGATCATCCGTACTGCCGCAGCCTTGAACCTCTCCGGAGTGTGGTTAAGCGCCGATTCAGCCGATCATTTCAGCCCCAAGGTTGTCCGCGCCACGGCCGGCACCATCCTGAACCTTCCGGTCTTTCCTGCTCGAGACTTTCGGGCATTCTCCTCGTATGGATGCGAAATCTATTCGGCGGTCCTGGCTTCGGCTGATATAGTCCCTATCAGGAGTATCCGGACAGTACCCAACCGCCTCATGATTGCGGTTGGAAGCGAGGGAGCGGGGTTGGCGCCGGACATCGTGAAGGCGTCCAGTATCAGGTTTTCTATTCCATTGGCCGAGGGGGTGGAGTCGTTGAATGTCGCGGCGACAGCGGCGATTGCGGCATATCACTTCGGCGGATTGCGACTCGATTCCGGCGTTGGATTGATGAGGTCATGCCGTTCGGCGTAGGGATTTGAAAGTCGAATACATTCGGCCTACTATGATTCGCAGGGCATGATGTTTGGGTGGGAGACAAATATGGGAGTAGGGCTCGCGCTAGCGTGTGTGATCGGTCTCGGACTTGGCGTGGCTACGGCCTCTGCCCAATCTAATGGGCAGTTGTACAGTCTCGACATGATCGTCGATCTGGCCTTGGCAAGAAACCCCGTGGTTTCGCTCGCCGAAGGAAACATCGACCAGCAGAAGGGTCAGCAGGCAACGGCAGGCGCGTACCCCAACCCGACTGTGTTGAGCCAAGGCGGTCACGGGACGCTTAAAGACACGACCGTAGGACCACCGGAGAATACTGGGTCGATCACCGAATATAGCGTGGTAGTCGGGCAACCGATCGAATGGCCGGCCATGCGGGCCGCTCGGCAACGAGTAGCGGATCTTGGACTGGCGACCGCCAACGTAGGCATGTTGGAGACAAGATTGAATTTGGCGTCGCAGGTCAAAGTCGCCTTTTATGATCTTCTGTTGGCTCAGCAGGACGCCGACCTGGCGCGCCAGAATCTCGACACGGTCGAGGGAGTGGCTCGGATTGTCAAGGCACGGGTCAAGTCCGGCGAAGCGCCTCAATTTGAATCCATCAAGGCAGAGGTGGAGGTTTTGAAGGCTCGACAGCAACTCGCACGTGCGGAGAATCTTGTTCGGATCAACCGCGTTGCGGTCGACACCTTGACCGGTGGTGCGCTCGGGCCTTTATATACGGTCCGTGGGGAATTCAGGATGCTTCCTCATAACTTGCAAATCGAAGGGCTCATGGCCCGTATGATGGAGCAGCATCCGACCATCCAACGTCTGCTGAAGTCCGTGGAGCAATCGGATTGGAAGATTGAATTCGAACGGCAGGCGCGGGTGCCGACTGTCACCCTGAACGGCGGTTACTGGCGAGAAATCGGACGGGAAGCGTTTCAAGGGGGACTTTCTATTCCGGTGCCGCTCTGGTACCGGCGACAAGGAGAGATTGCTTCGTCATTGGGGGCCAAACGCCGCGACGAAGCGGAGCTGCTTCGGATACGTAATGAGCTGGGTCGAGCCGTCTACCAGCATTATCAGGATGTCCGCACCACGGCTGAATTGATCGAGGTGTTCGATAAGGGTTTGCTGAAACAGGCTCAGGAGGCACTGAGGCTGGCCCAATTCAGTTTTCAACAAGGGGCTTCAAGCTTGCTGGAAGTCCTTGATGCGCAGCGTGTGCAGCGACAGATCTTGTTGGACTATGCGCTGGCGCGGCGCGACCTCTCTGTCTCGCTGGCTCGACTTGAACAGGCGGTAGGGGGGACATTGTGAAGGGCCTATTCGGTTCAATGCGAGGGCCATCGTTGTTCATCAGTCGGGGCATGCGTGGCCTTTTGCTCGGTTTGATGGTGCTGGAGTCGGGCTGTGATGGGACACCGAGCGATGTGGTGGCGAGTAAGTCGCCTGTCGCCGTCTCAACTCCAGGTCTCATTACGTTGTCGGCGGAGGAGTCGTCGCGGGTGGGATTGGTGGTCCAGCCGGTGGCGCGCAGCGATTTTCGAACGCACCGGGATTTCCCCGCGATCGTTCAGCCCAATCAACGGAACATGGCAGAGATTACGACCTTGGTTCGAGGTCGAGTGGTCGAGGTCTATGCCGACCTCGGGCAAGAAGTGAAAGCCGATGCTCCCTTGGCCATCCTCTACAGCAGCGAGCTGGGACTGGCCCAATCGGCCTACCTCAAGGCCAAGGCCAAGCTTCACGTTGCGGAGCAGGCCTTCAACCGTGCGCAATTCCTTCTGCAAGAGCAAGTGATCGGCGAGGCGGAATTGCAGCGCCGCCAGGCCGAACTCCTGAGCGTCCAGGCGGAGGCCAATGAGTCACGCGATCGCCTGAAATTGCTGGGCATGAACGAGGAAGAATTCAGCCGGCTCGATCGCAGCCGGCAGATTCGATCCGTCGTGCCGATCGTGGCACCCTTCGCGGGTCGAATCATCGGGCGTAAGTTGACACGTGGCGAGGTTGTCGAGACGACCGAAAATTTATTCGTGATTGCAGATCTCTCGGAAGTCTGGGTCCTAGCCAACATCCCTGAAAAAGACATCTCCTTTGTCCATTCCATCCATGCGTCCGGCGGCAGCCAGGCCGAGGTGCGCATCAACGCCTATCCCAAAGAAGTGTTCAAGGGCACCATTGCCTATGTTGGCGACGTTTTGGACCCCGTCACGCGCACGATGCAGATCAGGCTTGAATTGCCGAATCTCGATGGCCGCCTTAAGCCGGAAATGTTTGCCACCATTCGGCTTTTTTCCGAAACGCAGCCGGACCGGCTGGCTGTGCCGGAGGCCGCGCTGCAACGCGATCAAGGCAGAGCCTACGTCTTCGTGCAACGCAGCCTGAACGAGTATGAGTTGCGGGAAGTGCACGTCGGCGAATCCAATGGGACGCTCATCTCCATACTCGACGGACTTAACGAAGGAGAGCCGGTTGTGACACACGGTGCCTTTGTCTTGAAGTCCGAGTTGTTGAAGAAACCCGTCTGATGGTTTCCCGTCTCCTGGACATCTCCCTCCGCCAGCGGCTCCTGATCATCATCTGCTCGGTCATGATCGGAGCCGGAGGGGTCTATGCCTTTCGGACCATTCCGATCGACGCCTTTCCCGATGTGACCAGCGTGCTGGTACAGGTCGTGACCAAGGCGCCCGGCCTCTCTCCCGCCGAAGTTGAGCGACTGGTGACCTATCCGATCGAGCTGCAGCTCACTGGTGTGCCGGCTCTGACGGAAATGCGTTCCCTCACCAAAGTCGGTCTCTCGCTCATCACGATCGTGTTTGATGACTCCATGGACATCAACCTGGCCCGCCAACTGGTGCTGGAGCGACTGCTCGAAGTCGAGGAAGAGCTTCCGCCAGGGGCAAAGCCAATGCTGATACCCAACAGTACGGGATTGGGTGAGGTGTTTCAGTATTACCTGGAGGCTCCGCGCGGAGCCTCTGCCAATACCGAAGCCGAACACGAAAGTCTGATCGTACAACGGACGATCCAAGATTGGATCATCCGCCCCCTTCTCAAGAGTACGCCGGAGGTGATCGACGTCAACTCGATGGGCGGTTTCGTCAAGCAGTATCAAGTGTTGGTCGAACCGGGCATGTTGAGGAAATACAATCTGACGCTTGGTGACGTCTTCGATGCTGTTTCCAGAAACAATGCCAACGCCGGCGGGAATATCCTGGAAAAACATGATGAAAAGTACATCGTGCGAGGGATCGGGCTGATCCGCTCGCTCCAGGATATCGAGCGTATTGTCGTCAAGGAAACCGGCGGAACTCCGGTGTTCGTCGGAGATGTCGCTCAAGTGCTCATCGACCATGCGGTGCGGCACGGCGCGACGGTCCTGAATGGTGACCGCGAAGTCGTGAGCGGGATCGTGCTGATGTTGCGGGGCGGCAATGCGCGAGATGTCGTGGAAGGCATCAAGGCCCGCATTGAAGACATCCACGCCAAGCGTCTGCTGCCGGACGGATTGCGCATTGTGCCGTTTTACGACCGTATCGAGCTGATCACCGAGGCGTTGAATACGGTTTACAAATCGTTGACTGAAGGTGTGATGCTCGTGGTCGTCGTGTTGTTCCTCTTTCTTGGGAATATTCGCAGCGCCTTGATCGTCGTCGCCACGCTCGTGTTGGCGCCGCTGGCCACATTTATTGTGATGGGACAAATCGGGCTGACCGCTAACTTGATGTCGCTGGGAGGGCTGGCGATCGCGGTCGGTATGATCGTGGATGGATCGGTCGTCGTGGTCGAGAACGTCTATCGTCATCTTTCGCACCATTCCGCCGCCGCCATCCCGAGGTTGCAGCTGGTGACTCAGGCTGTGAAGGAAGTCGGACAGCCGGTGGTGTTCGGCATTCTGATTATTATCTTGGTTTTTCTCCCTCTCTTGTCTCTTCACGGGATGGAAGGCAAGATGTTCAAACCTCTTGCCTATACCATCATGATCGCGCTGCTGGTGTCGCTGGTGTTGTCGCTCACCCTGTCCCCGGTACTCTGTTCGTTAGCCCTGAGGCAGGGGAGCGAGGAGGATCCGTGGATTGTGCGGCAATCCAAGAGTCTCTATGCACCGACTCTTCGCTGGGCCCTTGGGCACCGAACGATGGTGGTGGCGCTGGCGATTGGCGCCCTGATTGGTGCATTGGCGTTGGTCCCGTCACTAGGAACCGAATTCATCCCGATCTTGAACGAAGGATCGGTAGCACCTCAAACCATTCGCCTGCCCAGCGTGTCTCTTCCCGCTTCCATCGAGATCGAAAAACGGATGCAACAGGCGATCATGGAGTTTCCGGAAGTGGAGATGGTCGTCTCAAAAATTGGTCGTACAGAATTGGGAAACGATCCACAGGAGCCGAACGAGAGTGATCCGGTCGTGCGGCTTCGTCCGCTGGATCAATGGACCACCGCGAAGACCATGCCTGAGCTGATGCAAAAGTTTCGCGAGCGCTTGACCGGAGTCTCCGGGGCGACATTCCTCATCAGCCAGCCGATTCAGCAACGGGTTGATGAATTGATCTCCGGCGTCCGCACGGAAGCCACCGTCAAGCTGTTCGGCGACGATCTGGAGATGTTGCGGAACAAAGCTCAGGAAATTGCGGAGGTGCTCGAAACCGTACGAGGCGTCAGGGATATTAAAGTTGAGCAATTATTTGGGCAACCGTACCTTACCATCGATATCGATCGCGGCAAGATTGCTCGTCATGGCATCAATGTTGCCGACGTTCGGGAGATCATCACGACCGCCATCGGAGGACAAGCCGCGACTCGGGTCTACGAGGGACAGCAGCGATTCGATTTAGTGGTGCGGTTCCCGGAGCAGTACAGGGACAGTGTCGAAGCGATCAGTAATATTAGGGTCAGCGATCAGGCCGGTGCAATGATCCCTCTGGCGGACCTCGGCACAGTGCAGTTGGAAGAGGGCCCTGGTCGGATCAGCCGAGATCAGCTGCAACGGTATGTATCGATCGGGTTCAATACGCTGGGACGGGACATCGGCAGTCTGGTCGCAGAAGCACAGCAAAAGATCGTCGAACGAGTCGCACTCCCCGCCGGCTATCGGATCACGTGGGGTGGATCATTTGAAAACATGGAACGGGCGATGGCGAAGCTACGCATCATCGTTCCGATCACGATCGGATTGATCTTCTTCTTGCTGTATTCGACGTTCAACTCGCTTCGGCAGGCAACTCTGATCATTTTGAACCTGCCCTTTGCGTTAATCGGAGGGATTGTGGCGCTGTGGCTCACGAAAGAATATCTCAGCGTGCCGGCGTCGGTCGGCTTCATCAATCTTTTCGGCGTGGCTGTGTTGAACGGGATTGTGCTCGTCTCCTATATGAATAAATTGCGGGAGGACGGCCATAGTTTGGATGATGCCGTCACCTCGGGCGCTCTGCTTCGGTTGCGTCCTGTGTTGATGACCGCTCTGGTGGCGCTGTTAGGTCTGGTCCCACTTGCTTTTGCAAATGGGATCGGATCGGAGGTCCAACGTCCGTTGGCGATCGTCGTCATCGGCGGCCTCGTGAGTTCGACGCTGCTGACCCTGATCATGCTGCCGGTCCTCTATCGGTGGCTGGAAGGCCGCTCGACGCACCCGATGCATCCAGTGGAACCACGGACCGGATCAACATGTGATGGGCACCAAACAGTGGGCCAAGCTTCTCAAGGTAACGGTGAACCACGCTTCTCTCGTCACCCCGGCGAGATACCATCGGCGTGATGAGGAACCGTCTAAAAATGGAGCACCTAGATATGGGAAAGATATTCATCAGGATGGTCATCGGGCTGATGGCGATCGTAGCGGGAAGTCAGCTGGAAAGCCGAACATGCCGTCATGGAAAACTCGTTTGTCGGAAGAGCAGAGTCGAGCCGTATTGGCGTATATCCGGACGTTGAAGAAATGACGACATTCTAGGAATTTCCGGCTTCAAGTACCTGCCCAAATCGTTGCTGCTCAGCGTCTTCCCTGTCAGTTGAATAGCAGAGATAGAGATCGGATTTGTATTGGAGTCAGGCTGTGCAGTGTCTCAATATTTTGGACGGATATTATGCTGAGATGGTGCCGAGGGACAGACTGTCGATGAGGGGATTGCTCAAGTCATTTGCACAGGCAAGCGACGGTAGGAACGAAGCGCAAAGGGCATAGGCACCTCGAAAGAGGGGATGATTCTAGGAGGAGGGAACCCTGTCCGCCATAGGACTTTAGGAGGTGGTGCGGAGTTGAGGCGTTTGTGTGCCGGTCAAAACTAGTCAGAAGCGAATGTGTCGTTGAGATTCAGGCCTGGATGAAGGCGCGACAAGTCGGAGAAAAGGTACCATGCGTCGATCTTGACCGTA
The DNA here is from genome assembly GCA_030444405.1 of Nitrospira sp. Classification (GTDB taxonomy): domain Bacteria; phylum Nitrospirota; class Nitrospiria; order Nitrospirales; family Nitrospiraceae; genus Nitrospira_D. The sequence continues at coordinate 8,070 of JARFPM010000102.1, read as the reverse complement.
CCGCTGTCCCGCTACACGAAAGCTACGAAAGATTTCTCTCTTCGACGGTGATGTCCCGATACTTCGAAATCTGAATGCGCTTGCCGGGATTCGCCTGGACCTTCTTGATAACCTTCTCTTCTATGAATCGCTGCAACTCCTCAAGGGACATGCGATCCGCTAAGAACTCCTCGTTCATGACAAGGAGCCAGGACAGCTTGCGGTCGCCCGTATGAAAGGTAAATGCCGGTCTGATATTCTGACTGAACTTCACGCCTACGAACTGCGTTTCGAGACAGGCCCGTATGGTCTGAATTGTTCTCGGCTCAGTTCCACAATTACCACTGTTCATGAATGCCTCCATCACGGAAATGAGTCATCTGTTGATCTGCGTCAAGCATCACCTTGTTCGAGGTCTCCGCTAGTGCTGCAACTCATACTGAATCCCATGGAGCAATGCCGAGAGATCAAGCGGTTTTGGGAAGGTCTGCCGAGCTCCGAGGAGCCGAGCCTTCTGAAGCTCGTCTACCGAGCGTCCGCTCATGGCAATGACCTTCACGTTCAAGAACGCGTGGGTCAATTCGACGATCACGTCCAGCCCGTTCATCTCCGGCATTTCGAGATCTGTGAGCACCAGATCCACCGGATGGGCACGGAACTGGTCGAGTCCCTCGCGCCCATTGGCGGCCTCCCAGACCTGGTATCCGGCATCTTCAAGCACCTGGGCCAGCAGCGTGCGCACGGACGCATGATCCTCAATGATCAGGATGGTAGCCGGCTTCATCACCTCACCCCTTTCTCACCCTGGATGCTCCGCCCACGATCACTCACTCGCTTAGGCGGCCAGCGGTTCACCCGACTCCGAGTCCCAAGACAGCTCGCCGGTCTCCAGAACTGGTACGGCCTGAGGGGGGACCACCATCGTCTTGGCGTGGAGCGCCCGGTGGTGCCGCACGACGGCGTCATCCCGATGGCCACAATTGATACAGCGCCAGCCGTGGCTCCACATCTCGCCGTATCCCCCTTCCATATCGATCATGTGCTCGTCCAGCATCAACCCCTGACAGCGTGTACAGCTCATCGTGATCCTCCTTTGGTGAGTGCGTCGTGATTGAGTTAACCGTATCAGGGATAACGATTTGGGCCAGATCTAAACGAGGTACGTCGAAAGGGGGGGGCGCGTTCATGATCATGTGATCCGACGCCTGTGGTCGTGGCGTCGGCAGCAGAGATTCACGGGAGCCAGTCAACGGGGACCCTGGTCTGAGGTCTGTCGCCTGAAAGGGGATGGGGTACCGGAACATGCATCTCCCTCAATAATTGTGCACCGGCTGGAGCTCAATGCCAGCTCCCTCCTCACACGTGCTCGCCGAGGGAGATGGACGGCCGGCGTGGTGTTGGAGGCATCGAGCGATGTCGATCATGGACGGCACGTGAGGGGGGGACATCCGAGAGTCCCCCGTGAAGACTCAGAGGCGAAGCGACCGCACGTTGTCGCGCGTACGGGGAGCGTACCCGTTTCATGTGTGGGTGTTGTTCTGGTCGATGTCGATCGAAGGTGGCGGCTGTGAGGTGGCAGGAACTCGCGAGGTCACGCGGTTGAGCGACAAGGTTCCGCTCGTGACCCTGTTAGGTAAGTATGCTCGTCAGGTTTTGGATGACCTGCTCCAGCCGTTGCCGCTCGGCTTCCGGCATCCGAAAGAACGCGAGCCCAAACGTCTGACCGCTGACCCACTGCACCGTCGCCGCCTCAACCATCAACGGCCAGTCCAAGCCTGGCGCATAGATGCGGAGTTCGAGCGCGAGGCCCGGCGTCAGCGAAGCCGTACTCTCCACTCGACATCCACCCGCCGAGAGATCCAAGATGGTTCCGATGCCGTCGAGCGTCGGAGCCGCGCAAAACGTCGTCCGAAATTGGACTCGGAAGCGGGGTGTGATCCGACGGTCCTGGGATTTCAGATCCCACACCGCCAGGCCGTCCACCTTTCCATCAATCACACGCTGCCCAAAGGTCATCCCGTGGAGATCCGCCTCCTGCTCAGTGGCATAGCGCGTCTCGTGTGTGAATTCACGGGTCTGAATCCCCCGTTCATGGCGAACCGAAATGTAGATCTGAAGTCGCCACGTATTCCCCTGTGGGTCATGCTGTGGAGCGGATTCAATCGTGTATCCCTGGTACTCGGCTCGTTTTCCCATAACCCTTGAGCTCGTTTCTCCAATTGATCGGATGCCTGATTTAGAGAGGATAGCACAGCACGACTGCAGGGCAAGTATTTCACGGCTCCTCGATCGTGCCCCTCCCGTTGCACAGTAATTTCTCGAAGGTTGGTGGAAGCGGAGTCGCTCAAGAGGTTCGGGCGACAGTGAGCCGGGGAACACCTACCCCACCGTTCCAGGCAAGAGGCTCAAGTGAACACAAGCAGGCCACATCCTGCTTCTCAGGACCTTGCCCTTGCCCCGTCCTGACAGCTGGGGTACTCCCGCTGGCTTGCTGCTGGGCTACTTGGCCAGGTATGACTTGGGGGGACGCAGTGCCCGAGGACCAGTAGGCCGGAGGCGTTCAATCAAACCGCTCAACAGTTCAGGATATGAACAACCATCCATTCCTTGGCCTCACGGGCTACGGTCAGCAGCGCCTCCAGGTCATTGAGACCGAATGAGGTGCCGCTCCGCCAGGCGCCGGATGGATCCTTGAACGGCCGCGAAAAGGTCGTTGCGAAGAACGGACCCTTCTCGCTCACATTCTGCCAGATCGTGGCCTTGATGTTGCCGCATTGCAGTGTGGTGGCCGGTCGTTTGGATGAGTGGTTGGTCGCCATGGTGTTTCCGGCTGTGTGTTGGATTGATGATGATTCTCTCACGGGAGGAGGAGAGGCACCGTACAGTTCACAGAGGAAGCAGGAGGCAGAGGCCGAAACCGGCGTGCCGGAGAGGATCAGACAGCGAGAGTGACAGGTTCACTGGCGCGAACGGTGCGCCTCGCAGGTGTTAGCCGGTCGGCTGCTGCCGGTGGCGACCACAAACATGCGAACACAGTTTGATGCCGGACAGGCAGATGTCGCCAGTAAAGACTCCCGGTACCTTTTTCTCTCACGGGGCGAGCCTCCGATCAGCGGGGCAGCAGGTGAGGAGAGCCGACTCCATGCGTACGCGGGAGCCGTGCGTGAATACACAACCTCGTACAAAACACAGTCACGACCACTGCTTTGCTCCTTCTAGGAAAGACGTGCTAAGCTGATGCCGCGTGCCGTCATAGTGTTCTGTTGTGTAGTGGGGATACAGATGGCAAACTCCGCGCGTGAATGAAAGGACGGACGTCGATGAACTTACAACCATTGCACGATTGGGTCTTGATCCGGACCGGCGAACCGAGCGAGAAGAGCGCCGGCGGCATTATCATCCCGGACAGCGCGCAAGAGAAACCGGAGGAAGGAGAGGTCCTTGCCGTGGGGGCGGGTCGCTTCATCGAGGACAAGGATTCGAAGGAAAAGGTCAAGAAGAAGACCTTTGTGAAGACCACCCTCAAGCCGGGCGAGCGTATCTTGTACGATAAACACGCCGCCAGAGAAGTGGAGGGCGACGATGAAGCGTTGGTGCTCGTTCGTGAAGAGGATGTCTTGGGCTATCTTCCGTAATTGGCATGCTTCACAGAAAGACGAAGGCACTCACATCGGGGCCGGCACTCACCCCCGGACATCTGACGCTGACCCAGATTTCTGCATCCTAGTTTGAGCACGGCAGGCGGAGTCAGAAAGTGGCCGAACAGAATAGTCTGGCAGGAAGACCACCCTATCAAGGACCGGCTGGCCAACGGCCCAAGGGTCCAGGAGCGCAATCATGAAGATGCTGCATATTGTCTGTGGGGAGAAACTTGAAGAGGAGATCCTCGCCCTGTTTCAGAACCTGGGGATCAAGGGCTATACGATGATCAAGGGTGTGGGAGGCAGTGGGCAGACCGGGACGGTCTCCGGAACCGGTGGCTCAATCGATCGCAATACGTTGTTCATGGTCGCGCTCGAAGATGATCACATTCACATGACACAGGTGCTGAACGCCGTGAAAGAGATCCATGGCAGGCATGTTCACGGATACCGTGGCCTTGAAATCCCGCTCAAAGTCTTTCTGCAACCCTGCGAAGTCATCCTGTAACAAGGTGAGGCTCGAACCCTGGGCCGACGTGGGCATGGCAAAGTGGAGTGGAAGCCCGCCGCCAGAGTATCCACAGAGCGAGCCGCCGAAAACCAGAGCAGCAGGTGAGACGAGCGCGTCGGCCGAGAAATGCGCGATGCGCAGTTCAACACCCCGTTCTCGTCTCGCTCGTTCCGCCAGTCCCGCACAGGCACAGACAGAAAAGCAGGCGGCAGGTCCTCAAGAAAGGGAGAACGCCTCTGTGGCGTCCCGTTTCACGTGGAATAGCGGACGAGGACGAGCGCGCTGCAGGGACACGCGAGACTGGCCTCGTGGCTTTTCCAGGCAAAGGCATTCGTTTGTGGGTGCCCGGACAAAAAATTTGCCTCGGGAATGGACGTAAACGTCCCGGGGTCGACTTCGTACCATTCACCATGCTGCAGGAGCACCGAAGTGACTTTGTCGTAATTCACAATTTCAGACATTGGTGACCTCTCTTTCCTTCCAATAGTTCCACTCGCTGCAGAGTCATGACTTGCAATCACACGTTCGTTTGTTCGGCCTGCTTCAGGCGGCGGCTGACCGTCGCATCGTGGACCCCCAGAGGCTCGGCGATCGCCGCCAACCGATACCCATCACGACGGTAGGCCAAATGAATCGCCTTCGCCTCCGACTGCTTCCCGTGAAACAGGACCCGCAACGATGGCCGGGTGGCCTGCGCCTGCCGATGCGGAACGTCGCGGATCACGTGATACGGCTGATGTTGCGCGACAAACTCCTCCGAGCCCAGATACATCTGGCCCATAAGCTGGTCCCGAGGCCGCGGCCCACTACGCCCCTTGGCCACAAAGGTCCGGTAGCGTGCTTGAGCAGATTCCACCCGGTGGCTAAATTGGGTGACAATCGAGTCGGTCGTCAGCCAGGCCGGAGCCGTCGTCTCGCGCACCGTCGCCCGATAGCTGCTCAAGGCCCGCCGACTGGGATCCGGCAAGCCCTAGCTCGCACCGGATTCAGCACCACACGGTGGCACAGTCCAGAATCAGCACCCTGGTTCGGCGAAGTATTACATTCACAATTGGAACGCGCGATTACGGGATGCAGTGACCAGGCTGGAAGCGTTCACGAAGGCCGTTCTGAGCTGGCAAAATGACGTTCAGCTGCCACTTCAGTGCCACCTTTCTACCTGGAACAATCGCTAGCCCGCATTATTCATGACAGTTCGTCGCGAAATCGCCAAGCCGCGTCGTGAGACCGGCGTGCGGAGCCCAGAGGACCTGAGGCGTACTCCTGCAGTACGTCGAGGGTTCGAGGGGCGAGCCCGCCGACCGCAGGCTTGTCGGAACAGCGGGTCGGTGATTGCAGCAGAAGTGTTCATGAGTAATGTGGCTAAGTCTGCGAAATGTGGTGCCGAGGGACAGAATCGAACTGTCGACACCAGCCTTTTCAGGGCTGTGCTCTGCCAACTGAGCTACCTCGGCACAGGAGGGATTCGATCGTTCAGCGTTGGATTGATCCCATACTCGCAAGACCAGTCAATGTCCGGCGCATCTTACCAAGGTCGCATACCCGACTTCCACATCTTTTGCACGCATGCGTCGTTTCTTCTGGACCCATGATTTAAAGGTGAGCTTGCGCCGTGTTTTGCAAACAACGCAATCAGCGCCCAGGATAGAAGGTTGACAGCTTGGAGTTAATGAATCGGCGGTTGAGGCATAAGGGCTTTTGCCAAGGCAAGGGTGGTTAGACCGGCGTGGCGCGGAACTGATGGGCGTGGATCAGGAGCTTCTGCCGATTGGGCACGCCGACCTTGTCGAAAATGTTCGTCATGTGATGACGGACCGTACTGTCACTGATCGACAACTTGTAGGCGATGTCTTTGTTTGAAAGGCCCTGCCCCACCAATCGGATAATCTCTCGTTCCCGCTCGGTCAAGGCGTCGGGCCAGGCCTGCGGCAGTGGGTCCGCTTCACCCTTGTTCTTGCCGAGTATTCCGAAGTTCCCCCCTCTCGTGCCCGCCCGCTCCACTGGGGTCTGGAGCTTCGCAGAAGCATACAGCGCCTCAATCACCGCGAGCACGACTTCAGGCGGTTGCACCTTGAGGATGATGCCGTCGACGCCGGAGGCAAACGTCTCGCGCGTACGGTCTTGGTCGTCGAGCCCGCACAACAACACGATCTTACTGGTGGGGGCTGTCTCCCGAATCTGGTTAATGATGCCGAGGGCGTCGCGTTCTGTCTCCAGATCTAGGATGACCACATCTGGTCGGCTCTCAGCGAGGAGCCTGTCAGGTGTCTTTCCCTGCTGCGGGAGCACGACCATCGGGATGGTCGTGCTGCTCTCGAGAATTTTCTGCAAGCCAAGCCTTACGAGGCACTGACTACTCAGAATCGCTATCGTGAGGGTTCGTATCGCGGTGCTGGCCATACTGTCTCCTAGCTCAAGACCCAAGTCTGGGATACTTTTGAAACTTGCTCTTAATGGGGTTTCAGTCGCTTGTGTCTACGTGGAGCAGATTCCGATCACTCGACTAGCAGTTTTTCCTGTAATCTTCCTTGTCACCTGGGTCGCAAACGGTGGCACGTTTTCTACTCCTCAAAGGTAAAATGCTACCCACCATTAGTAGGGGGGTCTTATTGGCCCTAGCGCACATATTCAATGTGTTGAATTTAAGGAATAATTCTCCTGTCTCCCCTCGTCGCGCGTTCCTCACCATAACCTATCAGTAAGGAGCCCTTATTGATAGACGCCATTACCGGCACAAAGGGCTGAGTCTACTTGTCATGGGTAACGTAGGGTGTGAGAGCCAGTCGACCAGGCACGATTCTGTTCCAGCACGCGATCACACATAACGGACCTAGCGGCCAATCGTTCGGACAAAGGTGCTGGTGATGGCTACACAAGAACTCGACATTTGTCTTATGGTCTAGCGGCAATGTTCCCTGTTAGTAATAGGGCTGAGAGTTCTAGGTCTATACGGCCAAGTGGCCGTATTTTTTTGAAAAGAGCCTGGGACTTACGGGGCGAAGCTATGATTAGCACCTATACACACTATACACAAGAGCAGGCTGTACGGTACCAGCCAGTAAGCGTACCGGAGATGGACCAGGTAGCAGTATCGAAGACGGATCACCATTGGTATGCCATTCAGACCTACTCTCGTCACGAGAAACAAGTTCGAGACCGGCTGCTGGCAGTGGGGATAGAGCCCTTGCTTCCGTTGGGCAAGCAATGCCGCCAATGGTCTGATCGCAAAGTATGGACGATGCTCCCACTTTTTAGTGGGTATTGCTTTGCCAACTTTGCGTTAACCAATAGTCTCGCCGTTCTGCAAACACCGGGTGTCGTTCGCATTGTCGGCTCGGTGAGACCCGAGCCCATTCCGGCCGAAGAAATCGCCGTGCTTCAGCAAGTTTCGTCGGTCAACCCCAGGATGGAACCCTGCGACTATCTGACTGAAGGCGCATGGGTAGAAGTGATACGAGGTCCGCTCTTCGGCCTCCGGGGCCAACTCGTACGACGGGGGAGTCACCATGGACTCGTGATCCGCGCCTCCCTCCTCCAACGTGCTTCGCTCATCCACATAGATACCGCCGAAGTTGCGCCCCTGCAGTGAACCTTCCTTTCTTCCCCTGCATCGTCATGATGTGAGATGACGACAGGGGAACTGGCGGTCATGCCCAAATCCCGCTTTACCCGAGATCAGATAAGAGTCATGATTTCAGAACTAGACGCCGGTCACAGGACCGGAGAGGTTTCACGTCGGTATGGGGTTTCCATAAGCACCCTCTACCGATGGCGGGTGAGGTTTGCCAGTGAGCAGCAAACGAATGAGAAAGAGCGGTTACGTTCATTAGAGGATGAACATCGACGCCTGAAAAAACAATTTGCCGAGCTCACGCTTGATTACGCGACGCTCCGGGCAGCCTTGATCAGAGATGTGAGAGGAGACTGTTAGCGAGCATC
>JARFPM010000032.1 GCA_030444405.1 Nitrospira sp. | reverse complement strand
GCATTGGCGGCTGTCGAAGTGCTCGCACGTGATCCGGAAGCCTTGATGCTGGTCGTTCCCGCCGATCATGTCGTGACTGGACAACGCGTCTTTGAAGCGGCCGTTCAATTGGCCGCCAAATTGGCTGTGGAGGGTTACTTGGTCACGTTTGGGATCAAGCCAATCCGACCGGAGACCGGTTATGGCTATATCAAACCGAACAACAAAGCTCTGCTGGGTAAACAGGGCAAGTTACGCGGGTATCTGGTCAAACAATTCGTGGAGAAGCCCAATGCCTCGAAGGCAAGCCAGTACTTAAGATCTGGCGACTATTTTTGGAATAGCGGCATGTTTGTCTGGCGTGCGGCAACGATTTTGGCGGAGATCGGCCGTCACCAGCCGGCGATAGTGGCCTCGATGGATCGGATCAGAAAACTCAAAATGGAGGGCGCTTCCAAGCAGTCGATCGACGAGGTGTATCGCCAAATCACACCGGTCTCCATCGACACCGGTGTCATGGAACGATCGTCGAAGGCAGCCGTGGTACCGGTGATGTTTCAGTGGTCCGATGTCGGGAGTTGGGGAAGTTTGGACGAAGTGGCGGAGAAGAACAGGGCTGGCAATGTGGTTACTGGGCGAGTGATCGACCTTGAGAGCAGGCACTCGATCGTCTATGCGGATCGGCGTGTTGTCGCAACAATTGGGCTGCAAGATATGGTGGTGGTGGATACTCCCGATGCGACGTTGGTGTGTCCGAAGTCGCGGGCGCAGGATGTAAAGAAAATCGTCGACATTCTTAAGCAGCAGCAGGCACCGGAGCATATGGAACACTTGACGGTTCAGCGACCGTGGGGTTCTTATACGGTTCTGGAAGAGGGGCCGGGATTCAAGGTAAAACGTGTCACAGTAAATCCCGGCGGTCGCCTCTCACTCCAAATGCATCATCAACGCAGTGAACATTGGGTTGTCATAGCAGGAACCGCACGCGTCACAAGGGGAGAAGAAGTCTTCGATTTACAGGTCGGACAGAGTACAGCCATTCCGGTAAAAACCAAACATCGTTTGGAAAATCCCGGGAAGGAGACCGTGCACATTATCGAGGTCCAGAACGGGCCCTATCTGGGTGAGGATGATATCGTGCGGTTCAAGGATGATTACGGGCGAAACGTCAATCCCTAGGGATGATGATCCGCTATTTCACCATCGATAAGTGACGAGGAGCGAGGCGTTCAATGGGACTGTTTCGCGAATACGATCTCCGAGGAATTGTCGGGACCGAACTGACGGAGGATTTAGCCGAGCAGTTGGGCCGTGCCTATTCTACGTACGTCGGCAAGCGTGGAGTGAAGGCGATCAGCTTGGGGCGCGATGGGCGGCTCAGTTCTCCGGCTTTGCACAAGGCTCTTCTCAAGGGGCTGCTTGCAGGTGGACTTGATGTCATCGACATTGGAATTTGCACGTCCCCACTCGTCTACTTTTCCTTGTTCACGTTGCCGGTCGGTGGTGGAATCATGATTACGGGGAGTCACAATGCGGCGGAGTATAATGGGTTCAAGATCTGTGTCGGCAAAACGGCCATACATGGAGAGGAAATTCAGGAACTTCGGCGCGTGATGGAGCAAGGCGCATTCGTGGCGGGCAGTGGGCGTCTCTCCGAGCACCCGATTATTCCCGACTATCTGGCGTACCTCAAGAAAAGTTTTTCTCACGTCAAAGCTGACCGGTTGCATATTGTGATTGATAGTGGAAACGGTGCAGCCTCCCTCCTCGCGAAACAAGCGCTTGAATTGTTGGGATGTAAGGTGACGGGGTTGTATTGCGACCTGGACGGGCGCTTTCCCAATCACCATCCAGACCCCACGGTGCTTGAGAACCTCTCCGATCTCATGCAAGCGGTGAAGGATCATGGGGCCGATGTGGGAATCGGATATGACGGGGATGCGGATCGAATCGGGGCCGTTGATGAACAGGGCGATGTGCTGTGGGGGGACCGCCTCCTGGTTCTCTACTCAAGAGATATTCTGGCAGTGAAACCGGGCAGCACCATCATCTCGGAAGTGAAGGCGTCACAGAGTCTTTACGATGACATTGCGAAGCGCGGCGGGCGCGCCATCATGTGGAAGACTGGTCATTCGCTGATCAAGGCGAAGATGAAGGAGGAGTCGGCGGTCTTGGCCGGCGAAATGTCCGGGCACATGTTTTTTGCGGATCGGTATTTCGGGTACGACGATGCAGTCTATGCCTCTTGCCGACTTGTTGAAATCTTGGCCAAGGCCCAACAGCCCCTTTCGGCCTTGGTCTCTGATCTCCCTCAATCAGTCGTCACTCCCGAGATACGTGTGGATCTTCCAGATTCCGTCAAGTTTGAGGTGGTTGAGCGGGTTCGCGAAAGATTTACGGAGTACTTGAGGGCCAAACAAGGCCTCGGGCCTGGAAAGTTGGTACTTCAAAGCCTTATCACAATTGACGGAGTCCGAGCGATATTCGACGAGGGGTGGGGGCTTATCAGGGCGTCCAATACTCAACCGGCCTTGGTGCTGAGATTTGAAGCGACATCCTCTGCACAGCTTGGCGTGATTCGAGCGCTCATTGAAAATGAACTCGCGGAGGCCAAACGCGCGCTCGGGTGCTAGCCCGCATTATTCATGACCGCTTCTACTGCAACCGCCGATACGCCGCTGCGACCAGCTTGGCCGCGAGCGTTGCGCGGCCAGGCAGGCAGGCTCTCCCTTCGCAGCCTCGACATACTGTTTCAAGTATGCCTTGGCCCTTCAGGGCTCCGCGTGCCCGTCTCGCCTGGCGTCTTGGCGGTTTCGTTACGAATCGTCATGAATAATGTGGGCTAGGAGCCCGTCCGACATTGCCCCTTCTACTGCGGCGCAGGATGCCGGGCCATCTGCGTCGTTCTCGGCGCGAAAAAATCATCAGCGTACTCCAGCGAATGCGCCTCCGGTTTTTTCGCGCCTGCGGCCTCGCATCCTGTCTCGCCTCCTGCGCCTCGTGACGAACGGCAATGTCGGACGGGCTCCACGTGCCCCTGCTTGGTTTCTTTGGGTCCCCGGTGTTGCCAAGACGTGCCGGTATGCCGTCATTGTCGCTGGGATCGCTCTATCACCATACTCTGCCGGCTCCATTGAAGCTGAACCTCTCGGAGAAGCGAAGCGTCCGTTTGAGGTCGGAGAACGGCTGACGTACGAGGTCTCCTGGCTCAACCTTACGGCGGTGATCGCGGTGATGGAGGTGGCCCGCATGGATGGGCCAAAGGATCAAGCCGTGGCGAAGCTGGTGGGGACCGCACAATCAACACCGATTATCACCAAGTTTTTCCCAGTCGATAATCGCGTAGAATCGGAATTGGACTTGGATACACTGACTCCGGAACATGTGACGTTCCGTCGGCGCGAAGGCAAAAAGAAAGAAGATATCGAGTATGTCTTCCGTCAAAAAGAAGGCATGGTAACCGCCGTCAGAGGAGGAACAACGGAGTCGTTCCCCATACCGGCCGGGACACAGGATATCATTTCGTGCTTGTACTATACGCGTACGGTCTTGCCGCCCAATCCAGGTGCCTCGTTGAAAATGAACGTCTATCATGACAACAAAAACCGTCCGGTCGAAGTTCGTGTCGAGGCCATCGAGACCATTGAAGGGGCATGGGGAAAGGCGGAGACTGTCCGGGTGCTTGTGATCATGCCGTTCCATGGCCTGTTTATGAATCAGGGCAACATCCGTGTGTGGGTCACGAATGATGAACGGAAGACCCCAGTTCGGATGAAAGCGAAGGTTGTACTGGGGTCGATCGTTGCCGATCTTGTCGACGGCTTGCCCGAAATCAACTCTGCCAAACAAACGTATTGAATATAGGCTGTTGTTCGCAGGGGGTAAACCCGTTATACTGGCATCGTTATGCGAGATTTTCCCATTACTTTAAGCAGATTTATCATTCAGAGTCAGGCCTTGCACCAAGGTGCGACGGGGGAATTTTCCAGTCTCCTGACCCAAATCGGCCTCGTTGGCAAGCTGATCGCGCAAGATCTCAGGCGCGCCGGACTGATCAACATTCTTGGAACGACCGACGATACGAATGTGCAGGGAGAAACCGTCAAGAAGCTGGATGCCATCGCCAACGACGACTTCGTCAAAGTCTTTCAGCACAGCGGATATGTTTGTGCCTTGGCCTCGGAAGAAATGGAAAAGCCGATCTCTCTGCCGGGCAATTGGCCGCAGGGCAAGTACATACTGCTCTTCGATCCGCTCGACGGCTCCTCCAATACGGACAACAATATGCCGCTCGGCGCGATCTTTTCCGTGCTTAAATACGAGCGGGGGGATCGGTTGCCGGCCGACGAGGATCTCGTGCGCCGAGGGACCGAACAAGTGGCGGCCGGTTATCTGCTGTACGGATCGAGTACCATGCTGGTCTATACGGTCGGACAAGGAGTCTACGGTTTTACGCTCGAACCCGGCATCGGAGAATATCTTCTGTCGCACGAGCAGATCAGGATTCCGGAAAAGGGCAAGGTCTACGCCGCCAACGAGGGGAACTATAACAAGTGGTCGGAGGGAGCGAAGCAGTATGTGGATTCGCTTAAAGTCAACGACAAGGCGACCGGTCGCCCGTACAGCGCTCGGTACTCGGGCTGTTTGGTGGCCGATGTGCACCGCCTGTTGCTCGGTGGCGGGATCTATCTCTATCCGGGCGAAGTCGACAAGCCGGAAGGGAAGCTTCGACTGCTCTATGAGGCGAATCCGATGGCGTTTGTCGTCGAGCAGGCCGGGGGGAAAGCCTCGACGGGGACATCGAGAATTTTGGAAGTGGAGCCCAAGAAACTGCACCAGCGCGTGCCGTTGATCATCGGAAGCCGACGAGATGTCGAGCAAGCTGAGGCCTGCATTCAGGGGAAATCCTAGCTGTTCATTTATATGATACTGTGATGTTGTTGGGAGGGAATCATGGGAGACCGGATTCAGGAGATTCTTAGTTGGTACGGCAGCGATAACGTGGGCACAAAGACCAACATCGCGCGTTTGCTACGGTCCGGCAAATTGGCCGGTACCGGTAAGTTGGTCATCCTACCGGTGGATCAGGGATTCGAGCATGGTCCGGCGAGGAGTTTTGCCCCGAACCCGCCGGGTTACAATCCGCACTATCATTTCCAACTGGCGATCGACGCGGGATGTAATGCCTATGCCGCACCGCTGGGATTTCTAGAAGCCGGGGCGAACCAGTTTGCAGGGCAGATACCTCTTATCCTGAAGCTGAACAATCACGATGTACTGCATGATGAGAAGGATCCGCTGCCATCAGTGACCGGTAGTGTGAAGGATGCCCTTCGTTTGGGTTGTTCGGCCGTCGGGTTCACGATCTATCCCGGTTCCGCCCATTGCAACGCCATGTATGAGCAGTTACGGGCGATTGCTGAAGAGGCGAAAGCCAGCGGTCTTGCCGTCGTAGTATGGTCCTACCCCCGTGGGGCTGTCTTGAGCAAAGAGGGTGAGACTGCCATGGATGTCGTCGCCTATGCGGCGCAGATCGCAGCTCAGCTCGGAGCGCACGTGATCAAGGTCAAGCTCCCGAGTGCTCATCTCGAACAGTCAGCGGCAAAAAAGGTCTACGAGGCCGAGCAGATCCCTATCAAGACGCTGGCGGAACGGGTCAAACACGTTGTCCAGAGCTCGTTCGATGGTCGTCGGATCGTCATTTTTTCAGGCGGTGCCAAGAGCGAGGATAAGAACGTATTTGAAGAAGCGCGGGCCATTCGAGACGGTGGCGGCTTTGGCTCTATCATCGGCCGGAATTCATTCCAGCGTCCGAAGGGGGAGGCCATTAAGTTTCTCCAGACCATTATGGGAATTTACAGCGGCGAGATTCAGTGAGCTTCCCGTGGCCTTGAAACTTGAAAAGAGTGAATCGACGCCATGAATCAAGTAGATTTTGACCGCAAACCGCCTCGTAAGACCACCAGAAGTTGGCTTGTTGCCGCAACCTTGTTGACGGTCGGGATCATCATTGGGTTTGTGGTTGCTTCGGACCTGGGCTGGTTGCCCACGGGGCATGCGGTCCCTGATTCCTCTTCTGTTGCTCAGACTCCTCCTATCGCCAGACCTGTTTCGACTGCCCCGCAACCTGCGCTGGGTGGGAGCAATCAAACATTCGTGGAAATAGCAAAGTCGGTGAAGCCGGCTGTGGTGAATATCTATGCGACGAAGAGCGGACGGTCGGAGGGATCGGGTGCCACGCCGTTCGATGACCCATTGTTTAGAAAATTTTTCGGCGACGAATTTTTCCGGAAGTTTGAACACCCAAAAGAACGAAAGGAGCGAGGGCTTGGGTCCGGCGTGATCGTTGAATCAAACGGACTGATCATCACCAACAATCATGTGGTCGGCAAGGCGGATGAAATTCGAGTTACGCTGTCGGACAAGCGGGAGTTCAAAGCAAAGCTCATCGGCACTGATCCGAAGACGGATGTGGCCGTCGTTCGCATCGATGCGACCGGGCTTCCCACTGTGCCCTGGGCCGATTCAGACAAACTGGAAGTCGGAGAGTTTGTCCTGGCCGTCGGGAATCCGTTCGGGCTGACACAGACCGTCACCTTGGGGATCGTCAGCGCACTTGGGCGTGCTGCCGGTATTGCCGAGTACGAAGATTTCATCCAGACGGATGCGGCCATCAATCCTGGAAATTCCGGTGGAGCCTTGGTCAATGTGCGGGGCGAGTTGGTAGGGATCAATACAGCCATATTCAGTCAGAGCGGCGGAAACATGGGGATCGGGTTTGCCGTGCCGAGCAATATGGCGCAGTCCATCATGGGGCAGCTCGTACACACCGGAAAAGTTGTTCGTGGCTGGCTTGGGGTCTCTATTCAGGAGCTGACGCCGGAATTGGCATCTCAGTTTGGTATTACGGAGACGAAGGGCGTGCTCGTGAGTGATGTGATGGACGACAGCCCGGCGAAGAAAGCCGGATTCGAACGGGCCGATGTCATCGTCGAGTATGACGGCAAGCCGATGGATTCGCCGACTCACTTGCGCAATGCCGTTGCGCAGACACCGGTCGGCAAGAAAGTCACCATTAAGTTTATTCGCGACAAGAAGGGGAAAACCGTAGACCTCACCATCGTCGAGCAGCCGAAGTCGATGTCGCAGAGCGGTGAGGACGATGGGGGAGAGTCCGCCACGCCGACAGGGGTGCTCTCAAGCCTTGATGTCCGAGACTTGACCGAAGAGTTGGCGAGCCGGTATGGGCTGAAGTCGAGTGAGCGAGGCGTGGTGATCGTTCGGGTCAGGTCCGGGAGTACGGCCGAAGAATTGGGTGTCCGGGAGGGCGATATTGTCCTCGAGGTGAATCGTCAAGCTGTGACGTCGGTGAAGGTGTTTGAGCGGATCGCCGGCAAGCTGCCGAAGGATCAACCGGTCTTGCTCTTGCTGAAACGACAGGGGCGGACGATCTACCTTACGCTTCGTCCCTGAGGAACTGCTGAGGTAGTCAAGGTTGGGAAGGCAGCCTGAGTCCGTACGCTTCCCATGGTGAGTATGGATAGTCTAAACTTCAGTCGTGAGTAACCACACAGTGGCTCTTGTCCCTGCCGCCGGACGGGGCCTTCGCATGGGCGGCTCGGTGCCGAAACAGTTCCTCGCGCTTGGTGGGCAACCCCTCATCTTCCATTCACTCCGCGTCCTTCAAGCCTCTTCCGTTATCACGGAGATTATTCTAGCCGTTCCTCAGAACGAGATGGACTATTGCCTCAAGGAAATCGTGGCGAAGCAGCACTTTACCAAGGTGACTAAAGTGGTGCCGGGAGGACACGAACGGCAAGATTCAGTACGGCATGCCCTTGAAGCGGTACGTGATGATGTCGATGTGGTGTTGGTCCATGATGCGGTTCGTCCGTTTCTCACAGGGCATATGGTGGAAGAGGTTGTGAAGGCGGCACGAGCCAAGGGGGCGGCAATTATCGCCCTTCCAATGAAGGATACCGTCAAACAGGTTCGAGCCGACCATGTCATTGAGCGCACGGTCGATCGGCAGTCGTTGTGGCTGGCGCAGACTCCACAAGCTTTCCGTCGAGACTGGCTGTTGGCAGCCCATCGAAAGGCTCATGCTGAAGGAATACATGCAACCGATGATGCCTATCTCATCGAGTGGGCCGGACACCCAGTGGTAGTCGTCGAAGGAAGCGGCGAAAACATCAAGTTGACGAGGCCGGAAGACATGGTGATCGGCGAAGCGATCTTGGCGGCGCGTCAATCGGGTGGCATGAAAGGATCGGTATGAAGAAAGGATCTCGCATCGGCTATGGCTACGATGTCCACCCCCTCGGAGCGGACCGTAAATTGATCTTGGGAGGAATTGAGGTTCCACACACAAAGGGATTGCTCGGCCATTCTGACTCCGATGTTCTCGTTCACGCAGTTTGCGATGCGTTATTAGGAGCGATGGGGGAGGGGGATCTCGGCCGGCACTATCCCAGTTCAGATCCCAAGTATAAGGGGATCTCCAGCTTGAAACTGCTGGAAGACGTTATGGCGAAACTGAACGCGAAGGGGTATCGGGTGGGCAACATCGATACCGTGATCGTGGCACAGGCCCCTCGGCTGGGCCCGCATCTTCCAGCGATGCAGAAGAAAATAGCGGAGACTGCAGGCATCGATCCAGATCTGGTCAATGTAAAGGTGAAGAGCGGGGAAGGCTTGGATGCGGTCGGACACGAAGAGGGGATGATCGCTCACGCTGTGTGTGTGATCGAGCCCCTTTGACGTGAAGATAACCAGGTGATGTTAGCGAAAATTAAACAAGATCTCCAAGCCGTTTTTGATCGGGATCCGGCGGCCACGAGCAGGCTGGAGGTTGTTCTTACATACGCGGGATTCCATGCCCTGTTGGCGTATCGTATCTCCCACTGGTTGAAGGTCCATGATGTCCCGATTCTGCCACGTATCATTTCGCAGTTGGCTCGCTGGTTGACCGGTGTGGAGATCCATCCTTCCGCCAAAATCGGGACCGGTTTTTTCATCGACCACGGGATGGGAGTCGTGATCGGGGAGACTGCGGAAATCGGAGACTATGTGACCCTCTTTCAAGGGGTGACGTTGGGAGGGACAGGAAAGGAGCGGGGCAAGCGACATCCGACGTTGGGTAACCACGTAGTGGTGGGTGCAGGTGCGAAAATCTTAGGTGGGATTACGATCGGCGACAACGTCAAGATCGGAGCCAATTCAGTGGTGTTGAAGAACGTTCCCCCCAATTCGACGGTCATCGGTGTGCCGGCTCGCGTTATCAAGACACAAGGAGAGCGTTTGCCGGACGCGACGATGGATCAGGTTAATCTGCCGGACCCCATCAGCGATCGTTTCTTGGCGCTCGAACAGGAATTGATCGAACTCCGCAAAAAACTCGAAAATCCAGATGAACAGTCTCATGCATAACAGTCGTCGATACCGCGAGGCTCAGGGACGAAATTTGTCTGGCGCGGTATGATGCCACGCCGGAAGAACAGGGCTATGCAGAGAGACAGTCACTCATGAATTTCTTTCGCTCGTCACCCTTCAGCTTCTTCTCGCCCGCCTCTTTGTTGCACGCCGTCATTTTCTGCTTTTGATTCCCCTTGCCGCCCCCGCTTTTCTCCGGCTTGGCCGAGAGACATTCCTTCATAAATGCCTTCCGCTCCTCGCCCTTTCCCTCGCCAAACCCCTTCTCATTCGCCTGTTCGTTGCAGGCCTTCATCTTATTTTGCTGAGCAGGTGCGGCCATGGCAAGCGGAGTTGCTCCAAGGGTGAGGATAAACGACGCAAGTGTGAGTGAACGCAGAGCAGTCAACATATCGGCGCTCCTTTGTGGTGAAAGGTGAGGTGCGAGTCCGGAACGATTCAGAACAGAACACTACGTAAGTGTATGTAGCTTCATGCGATCTTGATCAGTGATAGTCCACTCGCACGAGAAACAGTCCCTGTGGGGGAGCGGTCTTCCCGGCAGCCGAGCGGTCACGTGCCATGAGGATAGTCCTGAGGCTCTCCGGTGTGCGTTTGTTCAAGCCGACTTCCACGAGCGTCCCGACGATTGAACGTATCATTTGCTTCAAGAACCGATCGGCATAGGCTTCGATCCGCAACCGATCCCCTTCACGGAAGACCGTGAATCGTTGCAGACGGCACATAGGATCATCGTTTTCGGTGGGTTGAGTCTGGAATGAAGAAAAATCGCGTGAGCCGATTAGGGCAAGTCCTGCCTGGTTCATCGCTGCGTCGTCGAGAGGCCGATGGATATGCCAGTAATAGTCACGCTCAACCGCCGGACGCTCCGGGCGATTCAAGATGCGATATTCATACAGTTTGCCTTTGGCCGAATGCCTCGCGTGGAATGTGTCCGGCATGAGCGCGGCTGATCGCACCACGATGCTTTTCGGGAGATGAGCGTTCAGCGCCTTGGTCCATGCCCGGGGTGTCATGTCCCGGATGATACGGAAGCTCGCGACCTGCCCCAGCGCGTGAACTCCCGCATCGGTGCGCCCTGCGCCGATGACCGGTACGTTGATTTGTGTGACGCCTGCGATGGCCGCTTCGACGGCTTCTTGAATCGTCGGCTGGTCTGGCTGACGTTGCCAGCCTGCGTAGGCCGTTCCGTCATATTCGAGAATCAATTTGATGATGGGCATGAAACACGTGGATGGCGATGAGCGAAATGGTCATCGGATGTCCGGTCGATTATTGGAAAGGAACGAAACAATGCCATGGTAGAGGGATTGAGCGACATCCCGGACGAACGCCGGTCTCTTGAGGAGATCTTCTTCGTCAGGGTTGGAAATATAGGCGATCTCGGCCAGGATGCTGGGCATACTCGTAAACCTCAAGACATAAAAAGGCGCCGTCTTGACGCCATGGTCGTTGACCACGTATTGCCCGTTCATCTGGGAGACCAGTGCTTCTTTCGCGTTCCAAGCGAGCTCGAGGGACTCCTCGATCTTCTTCGTCGTTAAGAGATCTGCTACGAGGTATTCCCATCCCACCCCGGTGTTACTGATTGGGGTGCCGTTTTCCCGTGCTGCGACCTCCAGCGCCCGCTGATCCTTGGCCTCTCCGAAGTGATAGATTTCAATCCCTTTGACCGTGCGTGACGGATGAGAGTTGACATGGATGGAAACAAAGAGATCGGCTTCTTTGCTGTTCGCAAACTTGGCCCGATCTTCCAGCTCAATGAACACGTCACGGTCCCGGGTCATCAACACGCGTACGCCGGACTGTTTGCTCAGGAGTTCACGAAGCTGGAGCCCCACCTTGAGCGTAACATCCTTTTCCTCGGTCTTTCGGATCCCCCGTGCGCCCGGGTCTTTCCCCCCATGGCCGGGATCGATCACAATGGTCGTGTAGCCCTTGGTACGCGGCGCCACGGGCTGTGCGGCAGGAGGGACTGACCGTTGAGGGGATTCTTGTGCGTCAAGCACATGGCGAGGGACTTCTTCTATGGGTGGAGTCACGTCGATGACCAACCGAGGCGGATTGGAAAGTGTGAAGTGCTTATAGGTCTGGAACGAGGCGGTTGGAAGAGACACGGCGACAGCGTGGGGGGTGAGCTGCGTGACGATGAAGGGTGAAGGGACTGTCCCGTCCATGGCTTTGGTTTGCGCCGGTTGGCTGAGCCATGCGTTTGGAAGCGCGATGACCACTCGACTCGGATTCTCCGCTCGTTGCTCCATGACTTTGGTGCGACGATCTAAGTCCAGCACCAGCCTGGTCTTCCCTGGCCTGGTCAACACGCGAAAATTTCGAACGGTCACGGGGGCAAGGGAAGCAGTCGTTCCTCTGACGCGGCTCTGTTCCGATGACAGCACCGGCAGAGGACGGTGATCATCGGAGGACCACGCCCAGGCAGCTTGGATCAGGATCCCGTATGCGGATAGGAAAAAGATGGCAGTGGACGAGAGGAGGGTGAGGGGCTTGATTGAAAGCAGTCGAGGCTTTCGTATTTGCATGGGCTCTTTGTCGGTAGAAGACAATGGGAAACTATTCTCAGATGTCCGCTGCCTTGTCAAGAATTACACCAGTTGGCTATGTGAATTCGGATTGACTGTCGGTTCACGACCGCGATAGCGTGACGTATGCCGATTCATCTGATCATCGACGGGTATAACCTCTTAGGACGGATTGGATCCCTGTCTGGGCGCGTTGAATTGGCGCGCGAAACGTTACTGCATGACTTGGCCGCCTATCGGCATCAAAAGAATCACGTCATCACCGTCGTGTTCGACGGCTGGCAACAGGAGCGACCTACCGAACAGCGGGAACATCGGGCCGGTGTGCACGTGATCTATTCGAAACGAGGGGAACGGGCAGATCAAGTGATTCAACGGTTGGCACGGGAGTATGGGGTCGACTGTGCCGTGGTCAGTTCCGATCATGAAATCATCAATGCCGCCAGAGCCCATGGAGCGTTCGTCATGGGAGCTCAGGAGTTTTCGGAGAAACTCCTTGGGTTGTCGTCTGCACCCGGCACCATACCGTATAAAGAGCTGGATACAGGGGACGACGGTCGCTCACCACGGGGACCAGAGAAGAAGGGGAATCCTCGAAAGCTGCCGAAATCACAGCGGCAACGAGACCGCCGGCTCAGGCGATTTTAAACAACTGTTTTGCGTTCTGGCTGGTCTGACTGGCAATATCCTCCAAAGAGAGGGCTGGGGCGTGAAGGGACGCCAACTGTTGGGCGACTTGCGCCACGTAGGCCGGTTCGTTGCGCTTTCCTCGGTAGGGGACGGGAGTGAGATACGGGCAGTCGGTTTCGATAAGCACGCGGTCCAGTGGCGTGTTCTTCGCGATCTCCCGCAGCATCGTCGCGTTCTGAAACGTGAGGATTCCGGAAAAGGACAGGTAGAACCCAAGATCCAGTGCATCCTTCGCCAGCCAGGCATCCCCGGAAAAGCAGTGAAAGACCCCGCCGACTTCTGACGCCTTCTCTTCCCTTAAAATTGCAATCGTATCCTCTTGGGCTTCCCTCGTGTGAATAATCACGGGTAGGTTCAGTTCCCGCGCGACTTGAATCTGCTCACGGAATCGCTCGCGCTGCTCTTTCGGGGAAGAATGATTGTAATGGTAGTCCAGCCCGATTTCTCCATAGGCCACAACCTTCTTGTTCCTTGCCAGACAGCGAAAGGCGTCGTACCAGCTGTCTTGGACATGCTTCACTTCGTGCGGGTGAACACCGATGGAAGCATAGACAAACGGGTATCGTTCAGCGAGTGCACATGCTGCTTCACTGGTGGCCAGATCGCAGCCGATGGTGAGGAATGCCTCAACTCCGGCTTCTCGCGCGCGAGCGATTGTGGCTTCCCGGTCGTCCTTATAGCGTGCGTCGTCCAGGTGTGTATGGGTATCGATCAACATGATGGGTATCCTACCACGATGTGATATTGAGGTGGCCACATCTTCTTGGTGCGGTTTGCCTTAGCGAACAATCTGTGACGATTCACCGACGATCGAGGAATTGCCGCACTTGATAAGCTGAGAGGATGAACGATCAGAGGAGGAAATTCAGGAGACCGGCTTCGGGGTGATCGCAGCCGCGAGCTCATGCAACAAATGTTCGGTCTCACTCCAGCCCAGGCAGGCATCGGTAATGGAAACGCCGTAAAGGAGTGCCACGCCTTCTTTCCACGCTTGTTTGCCGGGGTTGAGATTGCTTTCGAGCATCAGCCCCATGATGGTCTGTCGCCCTTCGCGGAATTGCCGCAGGACCTCATGGGCGACTAAGCCTTGGCGGGTGTGATCTTTCTTGGAGTTATCGTGCGAACAATCGATCATGATCGGACGGGCAATACCTTCTCCAGCGACTGCCGTTTCTGCTCTAACGACCTGTTCTGCTTCGTAGTTTGTCTTTCCGCCCCCGCCGCGCAGGACGATATGGCGGTCGGGGTTACCCATGGTTCTGATGATCGCGGTTTGGCCGTCGGCGTTGATGCCGACGAAATGGTGTGGGGTGCGGGCGGAAACCATGGCGTTGACGGCAACCTGCAGGCTGCCTTCAGTCCCATTCTTGAAGCCGACCGGCATGGAGACACCACTTGCCATCTCCCGATGCGTTTGACTTTCCGTGGTGCGGGCTCCGATCGCCGCCCAACTAATCAGGTCGGCGACGTACTGTGGACTGATCGGATCCAACAGTTCCGTCCCGCAAGGAAGACCTAATTGATTGATTCGAAGAAGAATCGCTCGCGCCAACTCCATCCCCGTTCCGATATCACAGGTTCCATCCAGATGAGGGTCGTTGATGAGGCCTTTCCATCCTACGGTCGTGCGTGGTTTTTCAAAATAGGTCCGCATGACGATCAGGAAACGATCACGCAAAGCATCGGCAACGGGCTTCAGCTTGGCGGCATACTCACAGGCAGCCTCGGGGTCATGAATGGAGCAGGGGCCAACGATGACCAAGAGCCTGTCACGATCCTCTCCATGAAGAATTCGGCGAATTGCTTCTCGGGTTTCTACAACGAGTGCAGCCGTCTGATCTGTAATCGGAAGTTTGGTCTTAATGGCACGCGGAGAGGGGAGTGCCTTGATTTCAATAACGTGTTGATTGTCAATGGGCCTATTCATCACTAGTCGTGTCCTTGAGCAGTCCCAACCGCCTGGGTTTAGAAGGGAAGCTAATCTAACGAATCACGCCAGAAAAGTCCATACCGGTTGCTGATGGGGCTGGATTGAGTCATCTGGCGACTGATTTCAACGGTCCTTGCAATTCTGACCAATGGATGCCTATTCTACGGCCATGTTTCCGATGACGTTCAGACTCCTTTCCTCGTTACTCCGCTCAGGAGTGGCGTTGGGGATGATCTGTATCATCCTTGGGCTGGCTCCGTTCGCCGTGGCCCAGGATGTCCACCACGAGTTGGCCGCGGCTGATTCGGATGGTCATGAACATTCGGACACCGACATCTGCCAGTGGGTACAGCATCATACAGCTGGATCGGTTGATCTCGATGTTCCACGATTAGCCATTTGCGAAGTTATCCGGCAGCAGGAACTTCCAACTGAATCCATTCTGCTGTCAGCTGCTCCTTCCCTTGTCGCCCCTTCCCGCGCCCCTCCTCAAGTATAGCCGAGTCTCTAAGTCAGGCAGTCAGGATGATTGGTTGGCCGTGAGGTCCAGGCACGCTATTCCATCCGTCCTGGTTTATGAATTGCGGGCTTGTGAGTGAGGGGGGCATGCTGTACTCAGTCGTAAGAGGTGTGTTGCATGTGACGTTCGTGATGATCGTGATGGCAGGCATATGGGGGACGTTGTCGACCGTTCAGGCGCAGGACAACGAGCAAATTCTGGCGATCAAAGGGGTTGTCCAAAACCAAGACCTTCGGCGGGTGGATCAGGCCATCGTCCAGGTGCGCGATCTGGAAGGGAATATCGTGGTTCAGGGAGTCACAAATCAGGCAGGCGAATTTACCCTGTTGCTCCCCAAGGAAGGCACCTATTCTATCAGCGCCGTTCAAGACACCTACAAGAGCGAATTTGTGGTGGTGAAGGTCGGTGTGGAGCCGATCCCTCCGGTGTCCCTGACGATGGCCGTGACGAAGGATATCGCCCTGGAAATAGTGTCTCCGCTGCCGGCGATTCAGTACCGGTCTTCGAGCGAGACCTACCAGCTCAGCCGCAAGGAAATCGAAGCCCTTCCAAGAGGGAATAACAACGATGTCTATCAAGTGCTCCAGACGCTGCCGAGCGTCGTCTACGGATCTCTCAGGCAGACGCATATCCGGCAGGACCATGCCAACCAGCAGTTTCGCATCGACGGGATGCCCATTCCCGACACTGTAACCGGCGCCTTCGCCGATATCGTCCCACCGAGGGCTTGGGAGCGGGCTGACATCATCCTGGGCGGGATGGAAGCCCAGTACGGCAACAAGACGGCGTTGATCCTGGACATTACCAGCAAGAGCGGAACGAAACCAGGGTTCGGATCACTGCAAGGTTTCGGCGGATCCCATGAAACAGTGAACCCTTCCTTTGAGTACGGAGGGACGATTGGTGAGAAAGTCCGATTCTATGCTCTCAATAGTTATGTCAACACCGCCAGAGGTATCGAACCACCGACGCTAGGGAGCGAGAACTTTCACAATCGAAGCGAAAAGAACAACACCTATCTCCGCAGCGACTACCAGCTCGACAATCGCAACAGTATCAGCTGGATCTTTCTGAATGCGGTCGCCAGTTTTCAGATTCCCACGACTCCCAATCTCTCAGCCAATCAGGATGTCTTAACGTTGCTGCAAGCGCAGGATCCCACCTTCACTCCTGTCAACTCGACAGACGTCAACCAATTCCAAAAAGAGAACAACCAGTATAGCCAATTGGTCTGGCGGCATGATGTCAACACGAGCAACTTCTTCAGCCTCGGATTCTATTTCCGGCGCGGAGTGGCCGATTTTAATACCGACCCGCTCAACACGCTGGCCTATGTCGACGATGTGAATACAGCGCAGACATCGAACCAAAAACGGACAGCCTACTCCGGCGGCTTCCGCTTGGACCATACCTGGATACCCAACAATCAGCATCTGATAAAAGGGGGAATGCAGTTCGACTATAGTCGGGCGAACAATGTGTCACAGATATTTGCGTTTGATGTCGTTGGCGGCCTGCCGTCCGGACCAGTGATTACGCGGGAGGCATCCAACCAAAACATTCAAACGCGACAAGAATTTTGGCTGCAAGATCAGTGGAGCCCGAACGATCACTGGACTCTCAATGTGGGTGTGCGGGGCGATATCATCCAGGGGTTTTACAACGAAGGACAGGTCAGCCCGCGGATCGGGGTGACCTACAAGCACAACCAGTCCAATGTGTTTCATGCCTACTACGGTCGGCTGTTCACACCGCCCAATATCGAGCAGATTGCGTTCCTCAATCTCAATACTCAAAACACAACCGCTGCTCCGGACGATCCGACGGGGTTCCGTCCTCGGTCCGAGCGCGCGAATTATTTCGAAGTGGGGAGCTATCATGCCCTCGGCCCTTATCTGACGCTGCAGCTGACTGGCTATTACAAACTGGCCAATTTTCTCTCCGATGCGGGTCAGTTCGGGACGACCCCGCTGTTGAATTTCTTCGCATTCGAGCGAGGCTGGCAGCGCGGGGTTGATGTCGCGTTGAAGATGCAGGTGAGGGACAGACTCACGTTGCGCGGGAACGTGGCCTGGGGGCAATGCAAGGGGTATGGTCTGCAGTCAGGACAGTATTTGCTCGACCAGGCGGAAATCAACGACATCACGTCTGGCAGTGGAGTTTTCTGCGATCACTCACAATTTGTGACGAGTTCGGCCGTGCTGACCTACCGTCTCTTGGAACGGACCTTCATCAGCGGACAAATGCTCTACGCTTATGGGTTGAGGACCGCGGAGGAAGGCGCAAAGACCAATTCCTCGCACGAGCCCTCGTATACGGTCTATGACCTATCCCTTACGCATACGATTCCGCTGCCCTGGCATGGGCAGAAACTGCTCTTGGGGTTCGATATTATCAACCTATTTGATCGACAATATTTCTACAACAGTGGTGAGGGCAGCATCGGGCTCGGTGTGGCCCATGCAGGGATGCCACGTTCCTTTTTCTTTCGTGGGCAGTGGTTTTTCTGAAGTAGACAAACTTGAGGTCAGGCTCAAGGTTGAGGCAAGATGACGATTGATGTCCTCCGTCTCAAACTTAGCCTCCTGGTGAAAGAAGGGATAATTGTGCGACGACTGACTGGGGCGCTCCTTGTCGGATTGATCAGCTTAAGCTTCTGCCAGACTCCTGTGTCTGCCGCGACCGGCGATGAGGCGACGCATGCCTCTGATCATGAGGAGGATGTGCTCGAACTTCCCGAGGTTCATGTCCACGGCTTGTCGCTGAACAAGGATCAGCAACTGGGCCCGGTGGCGAAATCGACTCCGTGGCCCGGTATTCCCCCGTCGCTCGAGGGCAAAGAGCTTGACGATTGGATGAAGGCCCGCTTGCTTGTGTCGAAGGAAGCCAAGGTGACGGTTGTCATACTGGAACCGTGCAAGCATCGAGAACTGACAGTGGCAGGGATCGCCGCCTTGGGCAAATGGACGTTCAATCCACAAATGAAGGGAGACGAACCAGTGGACGGTGAACTGACCGTCCGCATTCATTTTCGAACACGATGAAGATTCCCTCCATCGATCGTCATATATCAACGTGGGGTTGAACCACGGATCGCTTGACGGTTTGCGCGTAACGCTTTATCGTCGCACGCATGGGTGTAGACGAGACTCTTTTTCTGGCGATCAACGGCTTGGCAGGCCAGTCAGCGGCTGCCGACCACTTCTTCGTTCAACTGGGGAACCAAAGCCTTCTATATGTGCCCGGAGCCTGTGCCATCACCTATTGGATTTGGAGCAATCGACGGGAGGCTTTTCTGGGCGGCCCGGTTTTGGGAGGAGCAGTCGGACTTTCCGATTTCTTGGGTGGCCAGCTCAAATGGGTCTTTGAACGGGTCCGGCCATGTCGAGCGCTCAGCGAATCGGTCAAGATCGAGCCGAATGCGTGTGGAGGATTATTCAGCTTCCCTTCGAACCACGCGGCCAACACAGCGGCGGTCGCCGCGTTCCTGCAAGTCCTCTATCCCAAGTCAGGCTGGGTCAGTTGGCCGATCGTCGCGCTCATCGGATTCGCTCGCGTGTACATCGGCGCTCATTATGTCACGGATGTGCTCGGCGGGTGGATGATCGGAGGGCTGCTCGGCGGAGGAGCAGCATTGGCGCTGCTTCGATGGCCACGATTCAGGAAGAAATTAGTGCCGGTCACCGCGCCGATCAATGAAGCGGAAGTGAGGTCATAGGGATTAAGCTGATTGTGTCGGCCTCTCAATCGTTGTTAAGAGATCAGCCCGCAGACGATCGACATCGTATCCCCGTCCGATCAATACCAGCGCCGGTGCCGGCTCATCCAGCAGAGTGAGCGGTGTGATCGTTGCCTGGCCCGGCGGCGCATATTGGAATTCCTGCAGTTCCGGTTCATTCGCAAATCGGAAATAGCCTTTCGCCCGCTCAAGTTCTTTGGGGAGCGTCTTGAGCCAAGCGAGGAATCGCTGGCGATTCAGCGGACCTGGCAAGGGGACCGTGGTGGCGATGGGATGGTAGGCCGCACGTTGAGAGGTGCCACGTCGGGACTTGCTGAACAGCACATTCGTCGGTGTCGTCTGTTTCATCGACGGATGCGGAGCCAGAAGGTCGGCGGCATCAAGCCGTGCATGCGACGTTTCCCACAGGCGGGCATAGGGGTTTTGTTCGAGGATAGCAGCGCGGAACCGCTCCCAATGGCCTGGGACATAGAGGTCACGCTTGTTCAAGATGAGTTCATCGGCACAGCGGATGGCTTGTGTCGTCACATAGGCGCTGGAATGGCTGTCTTCCGTCGAGACGGGATGAAGGAGCGCGATCACCCGTTCAAGAGCAGCCAACCGAGTCGTATAGGCATCAGTCACCGCATCAATCACTTCAGCTGGATCGGCGAGGCCTGAACATTCCAGAATCAGCACATCCGATCCATGATCGCGTACAAGCTGCGCAATCCCCCAGGAGAGATCTTCCTTCGTGTCGCAGCAGACACAGCCCCCGGCTAGGTTCATGACCTGCTCGGCGAGCGTGCCGGCCCGAGGGCCGTCGATGCTGACGGATCCGGCCTCGTTCATCAATACGCCGGTTCGACGGCCATGGTTTTTCCAATGTTCCAGCAGCCGCATCAGCAACGTGGTCTTCCCGGCACCAAGGGAGCCACAAAGGATGTAGAAGGGGACAGGAGTTAAGGTCATACTCGTCCTTGATCAAACACAAGCCATTGTACCGGGATAGGTCTAGAACATGAAGGGTGCGCTCCATAAATTTCTAAGTAAACAGCGAGATGATAAAGAAACAGGGAGTCGAGGTGGTCGCCTGATGGGTTATTGCAAGTACAGCGGCAGATTCTGCACTGTGACTACCAGTATTGCTGCATCATAAGTTATGCAATCTCATGCGACTATGGTAAAAGGGAAAGAAGGTACATTGGGCCTGAACCTCTGGGAGGACACATGATCGTGTGGTGGCTGCTCGGTGGAATGGTGGCTATGGCGGTCGGGGTCGTGTTGTACAAGGAATGGAGGTCTCGCCGCTGGCCGTCGGCAGCGTCTCATTCCGTGATGACCAAAACGACGGACGGGGAGCTGCTCCAATTTCTAGTCAGATCAACACGCAGGACAGGAAGAGAGTTTCGACAGTAACAGGGAATCATGGCACGGTTGAGAGGGACCGGGAATTCCGATGGGTGAGCCACAAAGATTTCCGCGAAACCTTGCCGTCCGTGCGACAGGGATGGGAAAATGCCGCGTGTTCCTTGACAAGGTAAAAAAGATTCCCGATCCCCTTTATTTCGACTCAAGACAGTTCCTGGCCCTAAGTCCCAACGATCAAGCGAATCTTAAAAACACCTCAACCTGTTCTCAATCGGCTCCATACAGATTGCTTTGTCTTCCCGCCATTCTCAGGGATAGCTACGAGCAATTCTGTGGGATTGAGATTCAAAGCGGTAAACAGTCGTCGAATAGCGGCATCCTTTTCAGGCCGCCTCTTGCCGGTTACCCGAATTAGGACGTACGTGGTGCCTACCCATGGATGCGTGAGTAGTGTACCGAGAAGAATCCAACCACGCCGCAGGCGTGACTCCGTCTCCTGAAGCTCAAAGATAAGTTGTTCCAGCCGATAGTGGGAGGAGCGCAGGCGAGCGCGTGGAAGCCGACCAGAGTTCGGAATGTGCGCGAGATCACTTTGGCCGATGGGCGAATTGTCCATCGGGTTTCGTTACGGCGGATCGGCCAGGTTATCGCAAGCACCAGTGCCCAGCGGAAGGGCGCATTCTTACCCTACATCGAGCTGTCAGTGTTTCGTGCGGTGGCACTACCATCCGTGGCCTACGACCTCTTCGCAGCCATCGAACTCATTTCCAACAGTTTCTCGGTGCACCGATCTTAGATGATGATGATCTCGTTTATCGCCGTCGCGTTCTTCGCCGAACGATCGGCGAACATCTCGCACGAATAATCCGACTAGTCTGATTCATCAGCTCAAGGTATCAGTCAAACCTTGGTACCGCACTGACTGAGCGAACTAAAGAAAATATAAAGTCTCTTCAAGGAGGAAGAGGATTGACAATTTTCCCTGCCTAGGATACTGCTCCGGTCAGAAATGTACAGTAGAAGATCTTCCAAGCAGATTCGATCAAGCACTCTGTCTCAAGCAGGGTTCAGTATCCACGAGGTGGTAGTTTCCATGAAGTGCCGTGCTCAAGAGACAAGTCCAATAAGTCTTTAGAAATCATGGAGATTGCGATGAAATCTGTCAGTCCAGAGTGTTTCGGTGCAACCTGTCAAAAGATAATCGAGGCAGTGTAGGAGATGGATTCTCGACGCATGTGATTCGGAGAAGAAAGAAACTGAAGTGAGTAGGATTCACTGGCCCGTGAAGAAGGAGAGCTGTCGATGAAAACGTTGGTCTTAGCCAATCAGAAGGGCGGCGTGGGAAAAACGGCGATTGCCTGTCAACTTGGGTACTTTCTCGTCGAATACCTCAAGAAACGCGTCTTGATCATCGACCTAGACCATCAAGGGAATACGTCGAAAAACATCATCATGTCGAAACTGGCTACCATCTCGGAGATCACAGCCAATCAACTGTTGACCGATCCTGTCACCACCGTTGAGGAGGGGAGCTTTGTGATGATCCCGTCCCATGGTGATCTCTTAAAACTGGAACGACGGGAGGAAGCTCACAATCAATTCGCGACGAATCTCAAACTCTTTCTGAACGAAATGGATGACCGGTTTGATGTGGCCATTATTGACACGAATCCGAACCCCGATATCCGCGTGCTGGCTTCGCTCGTGGTGGGCGATTTTGTGCTGTCTCCCATTCAATTGAATCAAGAGGCCGTCGACGGCATTGCCGCGTTGCGGGCACAAGTCTTAAAGATACAAAGCACGCTGAATAAAGATCTCCGATTCATCGGTCTCCTCCCGAATCTTGTGGAGCCCACTCCATTTCAACGCGCTAATTTTGAACAGCTCTGTACGGCCTTTGCCTCGCTGTTCATTCGACTGGATGATGGGCGTATGGCCGCCATTCCCTCACGGACGGCCGTGGCTGAAGCCCAGGCGATGGGGGCGCCGATCTGGACCTTGCAAAAAACGAGTTCACGCGATGCATGGATGCATCTCAAACCGATCTTTCAAAAAGTTGCTCATACGATGGGGGTGACAGAATGAAAAAACCAATGACAGCGACACTGGATCTCACGGCTCTTGATCGCACCGCTCCTGCTCCCGCGCCCGATCCGATCGCCAAAGAACGGACCGTGACGGCTGAAGTCTTAGGGCGCCCGCTTCAAATTCCAGTCAAGGACATTGATGAAGATCCTGGGCAGCCACGCCAAGAATTCGATGCAGAGAGCATGGAGGAATTAGAGAGCAGTATCAGGCTGCACGGGGTCAAAACGCCCGTCTCGATCCGTCCGCATCCCACCGAGCAGAAACGATGGATCTTGAATTTTGGCGCCCGCCGGCTCCGGGCCTCAAGGTCCGTCGGGAAAGCCACGATTCCGGCCTTTGTCGATCGGTCGCACACCGACTATCAGCAGGTCATCGAAAATTTACAGCGGGAAGATCTGAAGCCGCGTGAGCTGGCGATGTTTATCAAGAGGAAAATGGACGAAGGGGAGAAGCAGGCCCAAATTGCCGAGCTCCTTGGCGTGAATCGATCCATGGTCACGAATCATTTAGCGCTCATCGATCCACCGGCTTGCATCGAGGAGATTTACACGTCGGGAAAATGTCTCTCGGCCAAGACGCTCTACGATTTGCGGAATCTGCATAAGGAGTTTCCCAAGGATGTCGAGCGGTGGTGTGCCACCGCTCAGGAGATTACGCGCGCGACGGTGTCGGCGTTATCCGCCAAACTCAGAGGGCCACGAAAATCAACAATCGCCTCGCCGAATAGTGAACAGGGGAGCGAGGAGCGGATGCTCCGTTCAGCGACAACGATGCCTTCGTTGATCGTCATCTTTCAGGATCGATCAGGAACGGTGGACTTGCATCATGCACCGCAGCAACCCAATCACCTAATCATCAATTTTGCGGATGGCAAGCAAGAGGAAGTGCCTGCGCGGCAATGTCAAATTGAGCAAATCATTTTCCAGTAGCTCCCATTCATTCGTTCCCCCCCCCTCCCATCTCTTAGATGGTGAGGGGGAAGACCGGAACCGATCGTCACACCGTAGTCGTTTTGCCAGCCACTAGTTTCACAGATTGACATCAATCGCCTCATTTCATTCCAGATAGATCCAGCCAGCATTCTCCCGGTACTCTGTCGTGATGGAGGCTGAGAGGCCTCATTCTCTCGTGCGCAGAGAGGGTGTGACGTGCGAGGCAGACTCCCCAATTGACCACTACTCGACCAGAAGATCCGCTTCGCATTGACGGGCCATCACCTCACAATCTGAACGGATCCATCTTGCTGAAACTATACGATGAACTGATCGGACTACAGGCTGCGCTTGGTCCACTACTCGAACCATTCGTGAAGGCCTCCCGAAATCAGATTCTTGCCGGGGATGTGTAGCTTGCCTGGTGGCATGGGATGACGCTAAGCGCTAAACGGTTTAAGCGATTCACATCTATCGACCACATCTTCGTCGCTCGTGCCATCTATACCGCCGAACTGGTCACGAAGATGCACGATGGGTGAGCTGACAGTCAGTGTCAGATCAAGGAGCGGAAAGATGACCAGAGTCTGGACAAGTTCTGTCTCCAATCGTTCGACGCGAGCGATACGGTCTTTCGAACCGTCTTTGTCCTCTCCATCTTAACGACGGAATTTTGTGAGACCGTCTTGCCCTCGTGCTGACTTGATCGGCAGCTGCGGAGCTGATGCGACCTTGGCTTCCTGTGGAATCAGATCGGCTACAATCAGACCAGACCGCTCCGTGGTCAGTTCGCCTGGTCCATACCGGAGCGGTCGGAGCGTCCTCAACTCCCGCTGACCATCTCAGTTTGTCTGTCGGTTGCGGCACAGTTGGAGTGGGATCTCATCGATCTCAATGGCACAGTCAAGCTCCACCATGGCAGATGGACCCCACTGTGCCGACCGTCCCATCCGAGCTGAACACCCTGGTGCTCCCCATTGATCGCCAGTCAACTGCCGAATCCTGGTTCAGTCACGAATAACATGAGGCGGCGGACACGTTGTTGGACATGTCCAACAAAACACCTCACCATCCCTTATCACTCCTGACGGCTTGGTCATGGCTGCGGCTGGTCCTGGTGCATTTCGCCTTGTCAGGTAGAAATTGCACTCTACGACGGGATTCGGCTCAGGCCATGCTCTGAGTTAATAGGACCCTGTGTTGTGCTCGCTGTTATTCTCGCTTGCGATGAAATCACAACTTGAGTGTATGGCCAACTCTCGGCGTGACCTGATACCGAGGTTCATTCATGGATTCGTGTATCACTAGAGTACCGAGTTATTGGAAGCCATCGTGCTGATGTCGATGGGCGAGATGCTGCCAATAGTGGATCTGAGTCTGGATGTATCTCCCAGTCGTCGCTCAACGTGACCAATGCAATCTTCGGAATTGGCTGTCCGCTCCGCAGCTCCTTGATGGGATCACGCGAAACCGTGACCTCGCCAGGTTGGCATAAGTGGTGGTTCGTTGTGTGTGAGCTGGTCCTTTTGGTCTTGTCTGATTGAACCTCTGAAGCCAGGCGGTGTCGAGTCTGGTTTGTGGTGCTTGTCAAGATTTGGACGAGTGCCTTAACAGCCTGCGCACTTCTAATGGAGATCGCGATTTCAGAGAAGTCGGACCTAGGTCTGTATGAGGCGGGCGGCACTACATGCGCTTCTCTCGTACGTAGAAAGCCACTGCACTAACCATCCGTCGCGTCTATCACGGGAACTCTCATCTTGGCCACGGAATCTAAGGTGATGGCTAGCTGCCGACACGAATCGTCTCACATCAGCGCTTGGCGATATATCGTCTAGAATTTCCAAGGTCTCGGGTCTTACCCGACAGGCCTTGTCCGAGCTGTGGGGATTCTAAATCGATAGGAAAGGCTCAATTCAGCAATCGAGGATCAATCTCAAATGTACCATGCCATTCTGGTTGGGGGCTTGGGTTTATGAGGAAGTTGAGACTTGTTGGACATGTCCAACAGCACTCCTCACAATTCAATATTGCTCAACATGGATTGGCCAGGATTGTGGCACATCCTCGTGAGGTCTTCCTGGTGGAGCTGGGCTCTACGACGCGATTGTTGGTTGGGATCTTGTCACTATTCGCGTGGTTCAAAAGATAAGGTGGAAGCAGTACGAGTGGGAGATGGTCAGTGACGAGCAGGTGAAACGGAAATCAAGATTCACCGAAGCTCTCGCGGGATTTGGGGAAACGTCTGGATCGACTGAAGAGTTTGAAAGGCTGCGCGGATGATTTGGATTGAGTCAGGCAAGGTTGGCAAAACTCGCCGGGGTGCAATAGGCGTAAATTGCTTGCTCGTAAAGTGGCGCCAATTCCCCCATTCGTCACGCTACTGGAGCTTCTGAATGTGTTTAGTGGTGAATTGAACTGAGCGCCGACAGCCCTCGTCTCACTTCAACGTGTACCAAGATTGTCAGCGCGCGGCGATAGATCGCCATCAAGAGTTCAGAATTTCTGAAGTCTCCAATGTTGCGAGTCTCGGCCCTGCCTCTGAGGTGTAGGAGCTCTGAAGTAATATGATAATTCGCCTGGGCAATCGCTGAGCGGTCTCAATCGCACCATGCCGTTTTGGTTTGGCTGGGTCATGGTCCAATAAGGAGACGAGATCTTGTTGGACATGTCCAACAACTCACTCGGCCAGCTCAGTCTGCTGATCGCGTAACGCCTGAGGGACTTAGTGATGGCTGGTGTGAAATAACAGGTCAAGTGGATTTGGATGCTCAGGTCTCCAATCGGATGGAATCCAGATAATCGTCTTGAAGGCTCCTCGTGAGGAGGATAGAGTCTGCGTCGTGCGAGGCGCGGTGACGCATCTCCACCGACACCGAGGAGGGCAGGATGAGATGTTATATGTGGGTCGATCTTCATGCTCAAAACAGTGTGGTGGTTGTCAGTGATGGAACAGAATCGGTGTTGCCCCAGAGGAGATTTTATAATGACCGCTCGCTGATCCTCACGGTCACCGAGCGGTATCTGGCCGCGGTGCAGGGGATCGCCGTGGAATCTACTCATAACTGGTATTAGTTGATGGGCTGTTGTGCAAGTAGGTGCAGTTCCATTTGTCCCGCGCATTTGGCTAAGCTCAGCAGGTGAGGGGTGGAGCGGAGAGCATGCCAAATGATTTTGGCGCGACCCTGCACTCCTTTAGCCTCAGTGTCTACTCGGTATTACTCTCACCACTGGCGTGGGGACTGAGACGCCTTGGCTGTGAGCCATGATGGGGGTGGCGCCATCTGGCAGCCAGACGTCCTGTGCTGCCTCGCGTGGACGTGATCGAGGCGGGCGGTGGTCTGGGGCACCACGTACCAGGGGCCGGAGTGGATCCTCTCGTGGATTGCTCCTCCGACTTCATCCTGATGAGTGACTGGTGCGGCTCAGATGAAATCCGACAATGCTGACAGCAACTCGGATGTGACTGAATCGCGCGAACGAAACGGCGAGAAGAGACGACATCTGATCCATTGATTGATCCATCGCCCCTTCATAGAATGCGGGGGCATGATGTGCTGTGCCCTCGCGACCGGATCCTTCAAGATTGCTTGACCCCTTTGATTTTTCATGTTTATCGAGGCGAATGTTTACGAGGCTTTTCAAAGCACCAGGGTGATGGTCAGTCATGCCCGTACAGCCAGTGCGCCGTGGAGGTGGAAATGTTCTTAGCGGAATGGCGGACTCCTTTCGGAATCAACACTTCGTCGCCCGGCTCTGCGATGGTTTCTTCTCCGCCGATAGTGAGCTTGAGCCTTCCGTCCATCACAGTCACCAGCTCATTCGTCATATGGACGAAATCATTCCACTCTCTGCC
>JARFPM010000164.1 GCA_030444405.1 Nitrospira sp. | reverse complement strand
TTGGCGGGCCAGAAGGCGCTGCTGTATTTCAGGTGAGGCCCGAGGACCTGTCGGAAGAACTCGGCCGGGACCTCATAGTGCTGATCATTGGCTTTCTCCGGCACCACAGCGATGGGCGCACGGCGCATCTCCTCGATAAATCGCATTTCCTGCCGTGCCGCTGCTGCAGCGTCACCTGACCGGATCTCCCGGAGGCGCTGTTTGAGCAACTGCCGAATCCCCCATCGGATCGCCACGTCTGGTAACAGCCCCTGTTCGGCCAGGTTCAATGCAAAACGAGTGAGATGTTCCATGGGCTTTATCTCCAAACAGAGGCGCGTCTTTGGATGCTGCCTTAGACATCGTCATGAAAACCGCTTCACCTGCTCGGCCAACGTGCTCGCGACCAGCTGCAGATCGAACGGCCAGGCGTAGCGCAGTTCGACCCCGGGATATTGCGGCCGCAGGTGGTCGAGGATTTCCGGAATCTCAACCTCCGAATGTGAACCGCCCGGCGTGAACATCGTCGTCGTCACGGTGATGTGGGTCGCGCCCTTCTTGACGAGCTCCTCTACCGACGATTCCAACGTCGGCGCGCAAAACTCGTTGTACGCCACAGCAAAGAGCACATCACCCAGGTTAGCGCGCAACTGAGCGGCGACGGCTTCAAGTCCTGATTGATACGGATCCGTCTCCGGCGTCCTTGGCATCTGGCGGATCTTGGTATCTAACTCGATTTCTTCCGCCGAAGGCGGCAGCTTCGCAGCACGCCGCTGAGCCTCCAGCCGTTTCAGTTTCGTGACCAATTCCTGCGGGCATCCTTTGGGAATGCCGCCGTGACCCACTAAAATCACACCGCGTCTTGTGACCGTCATGCCGCGTCTCCTCTGGTAAATTTGATTTGCTCAAATTGAACTGGTCGTCACGTTCAAGTACTCCTGAAGATTGGTCTTCCCATAGTGACTCGCAGGGTACACAGTCCGAATGAATCCGGCTATTAATGCCATTACCTGCTTCACCGCTGGAGTCTTTTCAGGGTCGGTGGCCGGCAAGAGACGGACGGTAATGGAGCGTTCGTGTCGTTTGAGCTGGACAAAGAAACTGCGCGCGACGCCTTGTTCAATCGCCACCGACTCCAGCAAGGCTTCCTTCCCGCTCCGGCCCACATAAAACTCCTGCACTTTCAGGATGTCGGTCCCCGCCCGATGCATTATCGGAACGAAGGCCTGAAAAAGCCCCTGCAGATCTCCGGCTTCTTCTATGACGACATGCGGCATGGTGGCTCCTCTCTACACATGATTACGCAACATGAGTTCTTTCGGATGCGGATTGAGATAGACCTGCTCACGGATATAGCCCACGTCGAAGAGATGAACGTAATGTTTGATCAGCGTGAGCGGCACGATCAATGGCGTCAGACCCTGATGATAGTCACTGATCACGCCTAACAACTCTGCTTTTTGCGAGGCCCCCAATTGCGTCTTGAAGTAGCCCAGAATGTGCTGCAGCACATTGACATGTTTGCGAACCGTCGCCTTCACGGCTAACGCCTTCATGAACAGCTCCCCATACTTGAAGCCCAGCTCTTTGGGTCGATGATGCTCCGCTTGGCCGACCAGGCGACCGAGCGCTTGATAGTGCTGTGCACTATGGGCCAGCAGGAGATACTTGTGGATCGTATGAAATCGCACCACCGCCTGCCTCGTGACTCCGTTCTGAAGCAGATCCTGATAGCGGCGATAGCAAAACACTCGCTCGATAAAATTCTCTCTCAACGGCGCATCACAGAGCCGCCCTTCTTCCTCAACCGGAATCAACGGGAAGTGCTCGATGAAGGCCCGCGCAAATATCCCCACGCCATTGTGGCTCGGCATCGCTTGTTCCGTGTAGACGCGAACCCGCTCAACCCCGCAACTTGGCGAGCCTCTCTTAAAGACGTACCCGGATAAATCCAGATTCCCGAGTTCCGCGAGGCGGCCCGTGGTCATCTTCTCCAGCGCCCGCGTATGGTCACGCCCGCTCTTGATGGTCAGAAGGCGGGGATGCGCCGGATCACCTACCAGCCGCATCGCCTCGCGAGGAGTCCCCAGTCCCGCCTCAACCTCCGGACAGACCGGGACCCATTCCACATAGGGGCCGAGCACATCGGTCAGAAAATTGTCCCGTTTATGTCCTCCGTCGAAGCGGACTTCGTCTCCGAGGAGACAGCGGCTGATCCCGAGACGGAGCGGTCCGGTCGTCATGTCGTCACCTTGTGTTTGCCCAGATCCAGATACTCCCGGCGAGCCAGCGCATGATCCACAAGAGGCGAGGGGTATTCGACACCGATCCGGCATCCGGCCCGTTGCTGCTCATCGGGCGTCATC
>JARFPM010000101.1 GCA_030444405.1 Nitrospira sp. | reverse complement strand
GATTCTTTTAGTTGTTCTGTAGCTTGTCAACACCTGCTCAGACAGCAGTACCTCTGCCGAGATGCAATTCATTCAAGCAGGTACTCGGATATTCAGGAGTAAAGGGCTTGCTCAATTTCAAGGCTGTTTGAGGCTGTGAAGGACCTCATCTTATTAGCTTGTGTGATATCGCCGTGACTTCTCAGGGGCAATTCTGTTGACGGAACCGGTTGATCTGACGTATCGTGACCTCTCGATATGGCCTTTAAAGAAAACACCTTGTAGAGCCTGGCCGAAGGAGCTACGACGACTATGAAGATCTATCTTGCCAATCCCCGTGGGTTTTGCGCCGGTGTCGATCGGGCGATCGATATCGTGGATCTGTCGCTCAAGAAGTACGGGGCTCCGATTTATGTTCGTCACGAGATCGTCCACAGCCGTCATGTGGTGAATTCGCTCAGGCAAAAAGGCGCAGTGTTTGTGGAAGAGTTGAACGAAGTGCCGGAAGGGTCGGTTGTGATCTTCAGTGCACACGGCGTGGCGAAGTCTGTGTGGGAAGAAGCGAATCAGCGCCGTCTACATGTGATCGACGCAACCTGCCCACTCGTGATCAAAGTCCATAACGAAGTGAACCGAGACTATACCC
Organism: Nitrospira sp.; assembly: GCA_030444405.1. Taxonomy (GTDB): domain Bacteria; phylum Nitrospirota; class Nitrospiria; order Nitrospirales; family Nitrospiraceae; genus Nitrospira_D. Next base: position 8,115 of record JARFPM010000101.1, on the reverse strand, counting down.
AGGGCTATGAGCTGATCCTCATCGGTCACGCTGGCCACCCGGAGGTGATTGGCACGCTAGGCCAAATTCCTGACAAGTTTCATTTAGTGTCTTCGGTTAAGGATGTTGAAGAGCTGAGGGTGGACAATACCGTGAACCTCTCGTATGTCACGCAGACCACATTAAGCGTGGATGAATGCCGAGATATCGTCGGAGCGCTGCATAAACGGTTTCCGAACATCAAGGGGCCACATCAGGAAGATATTTGCTATGCGACGCAAAACCGACAGAATGCCGTCAAGGAATTGTCCCGCCTGGTCGATGTCATTCTGGTCATCGGGTCGCCGAACAGCTCCAATTCCAATCGTCTACGCGAACTGGGAGAGCAGTGCGGGATTCCGTCTTATCTCATCGATTCAGCCGCCGACATTGATCCTGCGTGGCTCCAAGGGGCCAAGGCAGTGGGGATTGCGGCCGGTGCGTCAGCCCCGGAAATCCTGGTCACGGAAGTGGTCGCGTTCCTGAGAGCATCGGAACCATCTGATGTTGAAGAACTCACGGTGATCGAAGAAGACGTCGAATTCCTCCTGCCGAAGGAACTTGTCCAGATAGAATCTTCGAAGAAGCCAGTAGCCATCATCGCCGGCTAGCTGGCGTTGCCATCTGCACATATCCCCAAATGGCCCTATATATGGTAGGGCCATATCAAGCCTTCCACTATGCAATGTGTTTTGCTTTTGATTTCCTGGGACCCTTGTGGTACAAGGACCGAAAATTTTTGTTTCTCAAGCATGCGCCTTATGTGCGCGTAACCAAGGTGAGCCGATGCATTTGAAATCATTGAACATGTTGGGTTTCAAGTCGTTCGCTGAAGCCAAGATCGAGTTTCCCGAGGGGGTCACCGCGATCGTCGGGCCGAACGGGAGCGGAAAGAGCAACGTCGTAGACGCCATCCTGTGGGTGTTGGGTGAGCAAAGCACCAAAACGCTCAGAAGCGAAAAGATGGAAGACGTTATTTTTAACGGCACCGAACTCCGAAAGCCCTTGGGGATGGCGGAAGTGTCGTTGGTGATTGGTGGGCTTGATCCCACGATGATGAAACTGGATGGGAGCTCTGGACTTCCGAATGAGCTGACTGAGGCGCATGAGATCATGATTACCCGCCGTTTGTACCGCAACGGCGAGAGCGAGTATCTCATCAACAAGATTCACTGCCGGTTGAAGGATATCCGGAGTTTGTTGCTCGACACGAGGGCGGGAAGCAAAGGACATACTGTCATTGCTCAGGGCCAGATCGATCAGATCTTGAATGCGTCGCCGCAAGACCGGCGCGAGCTTATCGAGGAGACCGCGGGCATCGTCCGATATAAGAAACAAAAGGCCGAGGCGCTGCGGAAGCTCGAAGCGACGCAGCAGAATCTCCTCCGTGTCCGAGACATCGTGGCGGAAGTCAAGAAGCAACTCAATTCTTTGGAACGCCAAGCTCGCCAGGCGCGCACTTTTCAGACATTGCAGAGTGAGGCGCGCGGAATCGAAGTGACATTGTTGACACGGGAGTTCAGAGTATTGCGACAGGCGTTGCTGGAGGCTGAAACCGAAGTTCTGAACCTGGATCAACAAGAATCCGAGAAGGCTGCGGATCAGGCTCGGGTCACGACGGAACTCGAACAGGCGCGCCTTGATGCGATTGCGACCGCCGATTCCATCGGGAAGATTCGAGAGGAGCTGGCGGGTGTCGAACAACAGCAGGCCCACGCGCTGACGGCGGCGGAAGTCGAACGAAACCGAGGGCTGCTATTCAACCAACAACAGGTACAGGAATCGGCTGAGCTGGAAGAACTGGTCCGATCACAGGAGAATTTGGCCGTCGCGCTTCAAACCATCGAGTCGTTATTGACGTCGGTCGGGGAGGAGATGGCGATTCGGGATCGGGCTCTGGGGGAACTTGATGAGGAGATGACGCGCTTGCTCCATCAACGGGCTGCGGCAGTCGCGGAGGAGGAGCGAGGGCGTAAAGACGTCCTGCAACTGGCTGTTCTTGTCGCGAATACCGAACAAGGCATCTCGCAATTGGCCAAGCGAATGGAAGATCTTACGGGCCGCGGAACTCGGTTGTCGTCGGAGCGGGACGAATTGCGGAGCCAACGTGAATCGGCGATCGATCGTCACGAAGTACTGCGCAAGGAATATGGAGAGGCAGATCGTCTTGTCTCGCAGCTACGGACGGAACAACGAACCGTGCAAGAGGAGGCCGCTCAAGCTACGGGCGCCCTCCAGTCGTTGGATCAGGTGATCTTACGACGTTCGGAAGAGCTGGCGGGAGTGGATTCGCGTCTTGAGGCGTTGCAGAGTGTCGTTCGTGAGGAGATGGGCTACGGTCGGCAGGGGGCCCAGCAAGGCCCCGCCCTGAAGTCTTGTGACGGAGTGCGGGATGCGGTGGCCGAATGGCTGGTGATCCCGTCAGGGATGGAACGGGCGGTTGAGGTGGTGTTGGGAGAGCGCGTTCGAGGATGGTTTGTGGATGAACCGTCCGTCGGACGGCGGTTGATCCGTTTTCTCCAGGAGGAGGCGCTGGGGCGAGGCAGTTTTATTCCACAGCGCCCACGATGGGAAGGCGGACGGGCTCATGACTGGTGGCCGTCGATAGCCACGCAGCAAGGCGTCGTCGGGCTTGCGGTGGATCTGGTCCAAACCGACGCCCCCCGAACGGCGGCTCGAGATGCGCTGTTCGATCGCGTCGTCATTGTTCGATCATTGGACCAGGCGATGCAGTTGTGGGAGTGCCATACGTGGAGTGCTCCGAACGGTCCCATCCTGGTGACCCTGGACGGTGAAGTGGTGGATGCGTCGGGCATCGTGACGGGTGGTCAGGTTCAAGGCACGCCGGGTTTGCTCGAACGCCGGCGAGAGGTGATCGATCTTGAAGCCAAGCGCCACGCGCTCGTGACGGAGCTCGAGCAGAGTAAGCAACAGCGGGACATGGTGTATGCCCAGATCCAGTTGCTCACCCAGCGGGATCGCCAACTCGGCGATGCGCTTCGTGACGCCGAAATGCAGAATCTGTCGCTGCGCAAGGATGAAGAAAAACTTCAGCATGTGCTGAACGATCTTGATCATCGACTCACTGGGATGGAGACGGAGATTCAGGAAGGTATCAGCGAAGGTCAGCGGATAGAACAAGAATCGCACACGGTGCAGGTCCAATTGAGTCAGTGGCTTACTGAGAAGAACGGACAGGAAACGATGTTGGGAAGGGTGCGCGAGCGACTGGGGCTGCTCGATCAAAATATGAGAACGCACCAGGAACGTGTGACGGAGGCGAAGCTGGCTGCGGAAGGGTTGCGAGCCAAACGGGAACATGAGCAACTGAATCGAGCTCGGGTGACGCAACAGATTCAGGAGACGGAAGATCGGCGTCGTGCATTGGGTGAGCATTTGAACAGTCTGAAGGGGCTCATTGAGCAGAGCCAGACAGAACAAGCCCGTCAGGAGGCACTCTGCCAAGAACTTGGCGTCACCGCAGGGCGGGTGAAGGGAGAATTGGTCGCCGCCCAGGAACGACAGGCGCAACAGATGGCGGCCAGCCAAACGCTTGAATCCGGTCTGGAGGAATTGCGACGGGGGATTTCGGTCATTCGGGATGCTCGGATGACGGTTGAGGTTCGCCGAGCGGAAATTCGCACCCAATTGGGGACTGTCGAAGGAACGTTGTCGGGAACCTATCAGCTTGATCCTCTCACGCTGGTTGATGATCTTGCGAAGTCGAGCGAACCGATGGGCGGGGCTGACGCCGCAGCCGTACAGGAGATCGAGCACCGCTCGGATGCCGAGTTGAAAGAGCAGTTGCAGAAGCTCCGTGAACGGCTGGATCGTATGGGACCGATCAACTTAGCCGCGATCAGCGAACACCAGGAGCTGGAGGAGCGCCACAAGTTCTTATCTGCCCAGGAGCAGGATCTGTCGAACTCGATCGCGTCTCTCAAAGAGATTATTCAGCGGATAAACCGAACGACGAAGGAGATGTTCGCGGCCACCTACGAGGAATTGCAGCAGAAGTTCACCGAAGTCTTCGGCCAATTCTTTCCCGGCGGGCGGGCCGAGCTGCAGTTGGTCGATGAACCGCCTCCGGAAAACGGCGAACCAGGCGGCGGTCAGGAACCGGGTATTGAAATTGTGGCTCAACCACCCGGTAAACGGCTGAAGAGCATCACCATGCTGTCGGGCGGAGAAAAGACACTCACGGCGATGGCGCTGCTGTTTGCGAGTTTTCTGATCAGACCGACGCCGTTCTGTCTGTTGGACGAAATCGACGCCCCGCTGGACGAGGAAAACATCGGCCGCTTCACGGGAGTCTTGAAGGAGCTGGCGCAGAACGCGCAGTTCCTCGTCATCACGCACAATAAGCGGACAATGAGCATCGCCGATTCCCTCTTTGGCGTGACTATGGAAGAGCCAGGGGTGTCCAAACTGGTGTCCGTCAGGCTCGGCGATCTACAGCCGGCCTAGGAATAGGCCGCCCTCAGAATGCGATTATGAGCCGACCTCTAGGACCATGGGTCCAGGGCCGGTGGAGTTTCCTTCAGGATTACAAGTCCTTCTTTGCTGCTCTGGTTAGACTGGTTTCGGAACGGGTTTGCCGTCAGCCATCACCTGTTGCCTGGCTGACGGACGCAGTTGTCCGTATGCCGATGCGGCCTCTTTTGCCTCTAGGCTGCCGATTCGCGTAGGCCGTCTCATCCATCACTGTGCAAGAGTTGCCCGAGTTCATGCCAAAAAATGTCCCAGCGGACGGGAAAGAGCTGAGAGTGTTGAGCGAGCTGCCCTCACTTACTGGAATGTGGATGTTCCTAGGGAAAGGAAGCGATATTCATCAAGGACTTATTAAACCTCCCATTTGTGTGCCCATCGCGAACAGGCAGTCTAGAAAGGTGGTTTTGCTATGAGAAGCGAATGACCCACGGTATCGTTGTTGCTGTGCAAGAGTGTGAAGGCCGCTTCATAACCTGCATCGAGGAGGAGCGATCATGGCGCTTTGGCAAATCCAGGACAGAGGAACAGATCCTCAATCGACCGCCAACCCCGCCCTTGCGCAAGTGATTTTGGAAGCGCTGATCATGCCCAATGGCAAAGCTGAGGAGGGGCGGTTGCGGGTCGTGCGGGACGAGCGGCCGGAGGAGGTGGACGATGATCCGATGGGGCCTGCCAGAGGTATTGTCAATGGACTGCGCCTGTCGGTCACGCTGTGGAGCTTCATCGCACTCGTTGTTCTCTTGACGCGGTAACCAGTTTCCGGTCTTGGCTCAACCCCTTTCCTCCTCACATCTAGTGTCACGGTCTCATCTGCTCATCCCCGATGAAGAGACACTGCAAAGTGGGAATAAGTCCATCGTCATGCCACGTCCCATCAGCTGAGACAGGCATCGATAACAAGAGAACCATTCTTGGAGAGCGCGTTGCGTTAGCAAAAAGCTCATCGACAAAGGGTGAGCACCATAAGCGCGATCCCGCAGGATACAGCTCCCGCATAGAATGTGAACGATGCGCCAAACTGGTCCCACAGGAATCCGGCGAGGACGCTCGCAATCAGCATTGCCACGCCGCTCGCGAGATTGAAAAAGCCGTAGGCCGTTCCGCGCAAATCGGCAGGTGCCGAGTCGGCGACCATGGTGGCAAGTAAGCCTTGCGTTATGCCCAAGTGAAGCCCCCACAGCCCCACACCCACTAAGACCGCGCTCCAGTGATCGTTCGTGGCCAAGACCATATCGGCCGCAATCAAGACCAGCAGGCCGAGTGAGAGCAGTTTCGTGTGACGCATCTGATCGGAGAGCTGGCCGAACGGGTAGGCCGAGCCGGCGTAGATCACATTCATCGCGACCATGACAAGAGGAACGAGGGCGACGGGAATTCCCCCTTGTTGGGCGCGGAGGACCAAAAAAGCCTCGCTGAATCGAGCCAGCGCGAAGATGGCTCCGAACCCCACCACCCACCAATAGCGAGAGCCTAAGCGAGTCAGGATGTCCCATCGAATCGGATTTCTGCCCTTGGAGGCATGCCGGTGTTCCGGCTCTTGGATGCCGAAGAGCAAAAGTCCGACCGCCATCAATCCCGGCATGAAAGCCACCCAGAAGACAGCCCGGAAATCATTGGCCCAGAGTAGCATCAAGCCGACCGCGAGCAGGGGGCCGAGAATCGCGCCGACCGTATCGAGCGACTGCCGCAGGCCGAAGGCGGCGCCCCGAAGGTGTGGCGGCGCAATGTCTGCGACCAGGGCGTCTCGTGGTGCGCCGCGTACCCCTTTCCCGACTCTGTCCAGGAGGCGAGCGGTCAAGACGAGACCAATGCCGGAGGCGACGGCAAAGAGAGGCTTGGTAAAGGCGCCCAGGGCGTAGCCGAACAAGGCCAGCCCTTTCCGCTTGCCCCAATAGTCGCTCAACGTCCCTGAGAAGACTTTGACGACCAGCGCCAGAGACTCGGCGAGCCCTTCAACGAAGCCGACCGCCACGGTGCTGGCTCCGAGTATCGTGACCATAAACAATGGCAGCAGGCTATGGATCATTTCCGACGAGATGTCCATGAGCAAGCTGACGAACCCCAACACCCAGATCCCCGAAGGAATGTGGTGCAGGGAGCGCTCCATCTGTGACTCACCCTTCATCGTTCAGAACCTTCATGAGGCCCTTGCACGATTCCCTTCTGGAAACCTGGCAAAGCAATCGGCACATTCTACTTGTTGAGAGTCGGCCTAGTCTTGACCTCGTCCGGCTTCGAACAATGACTACATTCGAGTGGGAGCCTATGTGCGGGGAGAGGGTTGGGGGCGGAATGTGCAATGTTGAGTGATCAATGTTCAATGGTTCGGATGAAAGACAATTCGCGAACGACGTTCTTCTGACAGGTCATCTGGTCTGTCTGGTCTCTGTTGGCTTTCTAGTCCGTCGAACGAGACGGACCAAATAGACCAGAAGAACCAGAGAGACCAACTCCACGCCCCGTGCCTCGAAATGAGTCCCGGTGGCTGTTTATTTCCATCGGTCCGAGCGGAAGTACATGGTCAGGCCATGGCCCCACGAATTGCTATAACGGTTGATGTGCCAAGAGATCGAGCGTCAATTGGTCAGGCTTGCCTTCAAAATACTTGACGAGGGCATCTTTGAATATCTTGTTATCGGTGGTAGCAGTCACAAACAAGGTCAGGCATGACCGGAATTTGAGATTGTCTGGATAGCCGAATATCTGTTCAGCGCTGCGCCCGTTCACGTTGAGAACCAGTTGCGTGCATTCTCTGAGCCTTGGACCTAAGACAGGGTGTTGCAGATAGGCCTGGGCCTCATCGAGAGAGGAAATGGCGAACGTCTGTGCCGTGCCACTGTGACCAAGACCTGTGATCTGGGGAAAGATGTACCACATCCAATGACTGCGCTTTTCCCCAACTCGTAGCTCATCAAGGACTGCGTCATAGACGTGGCCTTGCGCTTCCAGAAAGCGTTGAAGATGATACTCATCAGTCATGAGCTGTGCCTGCGACCAGTCTTCTTCTTCCCTGAGGCCGCGACGCGCCTCAAAATGGTTCCTGACACCTTTGCCGGTACCCGGCTTTCTCTGAACCCGGCGGAATACGTCTGGGCGCAAGCCGATCGGGCCTTGGCCAACAGTGCTCCCCTGGACGTGGGGCAGCTGAATGGAATGCTCCGCTCCACGGTGCGCCGCCTTCGTCAGTCGCAACGTCTTCTCTGGTCCTGCATCTACGCCTCTGATTTCCCATGGATACAGTGAAGGTGTCCAGTATTTATGCAAAGAGCATTAGCACGGGATGGACTCCAAGCAATCGCCAGAATTGTTGGAACAAATTGGGCGGATCATTGAAATGGGCGCGAGAATGACACGCGGCACCACATATTAACCACGGAGGGTGGAATGGTTTCGACTGCAAAGAGATGGGCCATGGGTTTCAGTCTAGTGGCACTGCTCCACGGGTATTGCCTTTCTTTCCCCTGCCCCCAACGAGTCCCGCCATTCTTCACGCTGCAGAACTCATTGATCTCAACAGCGCCACAGCAGACCAACTGAAAGGGCTTCCTGGGATTGGCGATGCTTACGCGGACAAGATCATCAAGGGCCGCCCCTACGCGCGAAAGG
>JARFPM010000100.1 GCA_030444405.1 Nitrospira sp. | reverse complement strand
GGATGCTCATGTTGATGTTCGCGATACACATACGGGTAGCCGAGTGCGTCCAGCTTTCGGGCGATCGAACGGCTCAGGTCCACCGGCATCACCTGATCCTTGGCTCCATGAATGATGTAGACAGGTGTGTTTCGAAGATTCGCTAAGAAGGGCATCAGCACATCATCCAGCCCACTCGCCATTGGCGCGATACCGGCAAACTCAGGTGCATGATGCATCCCGATCAGCCACGCACCGATCCCGCCATTTGACATGCCCGTGAGAAAAACCTTGTTGGGGTCGATATGATACCGGGCCTTTGCTTGCCGGATCGTCTCCAGGACCAGCTCTTCCGCACGTCTGGTGAACCAGGCACCAGAAGGATAGGTGGGGCAGGCCAAGAGATAGTCCTCACCCAGCCGTGCCCTCCATCGCTCCAAATATTCCTCCCCGGTAAAACCAAATCCATGCAGACACACGACTAATGCGTAGGCCTTCGAAGCTTGGTACGTCGGTGGGATGAACAGGGACAGCGGGTATGTCTGTCCACGGATCACGATCTGCTCATCAGGAAGATTCCCGACGGGTTGATTCTGATAGGTTCGTTCAGCCCTTATGATATGAGCGACTGTTTCGACGGACGCGCTTTTGTCGAGGAGAATGCGTTGCAACAACTGACCGGCTTCATCACTGTCATGGGCCTCTATGTACCGGACTACGAGCGAAGCAAGACTCTCGACGATCGGTGCCGACACCTCTGCAACGCCGGAGTTCATGCCGCCAGCGAGAGCCACAACCAAGCTGACGAATCTTATCCAGGCGGTCACAGATCTCCTTCCACCACAACATCATTGCCGACGGACCGTGTCATCACATGCCGTAACTCGATCGCACCTGCAAGCCGTGCCGGACTTTTTCCTCCGATCACACCTTTGGCATTCTGGCCGCCCAGAAGCAAGGGCGCCATGTAGAGGCGAATGTGATCGACCAGCTTTGCCTTCAGCATCGCCGCATTGACCTCACTCCCCCCCTCCAGGAGTAAGGACAAGACACCGCGCCGACCGAGCTGCGTGAGCAGAGCAGGCAACGAAACACGACCCTGCAGGGCGGGCAACGTGAGAATCTCTATGCCTTTCTTTTGCAGGACCGATCGTCGAGCCGCGGGGCCAGCACCAGTTGTGGCAATAATCGTTTTGGCCTTGTCCTGTTGTGCCAGGACCTGTGCTTTGAACGGAGTGCGCAGCCGGCTATCGACCACGATGCGAAGAGGCTGCCGCCGTGCTAATGTATCCAGTCGCGGTCCTGTTCTCGCCGTCAGTGATGGATCATCAGCCAAAACAGTGTCTACTCCGATCAAGACGGCATCGACACCACAACGAAGTTGATGCACCTCCTGACGGGACGACTCACCGGTAATCCATCGCGACTCCCCCGTTGCCGTGGCCAGCTTTCCATCGAGCGTCATGCCAGCCTTGAGGGTCACATAGGGACGGCCGGTTTTCATCCAATGGCAATAGGACTTGTTCAGTTCTTCCGCCTCAGAGCGGGCAACTCCGACCGTGACTGAGAGTCCGGCCCGCCGAAGCGCTGCGGCCCCTCTTCCCTTTACTGATGGATTCGGATCCTGCATCGCAATCACCACACGGCGGACGCGAGAGCGGAGGATTTCCGGGACACAAGGGGGAGTCCGCTTCTTGAGATGGCAGCAAGGCTCAAGCGTCACGTACAATGTGGCGCCTTGAGCCTGCTTCCCTGCCTGCCGGAGCGCGAGAATTTCTGCGTGAGGAGTTCCGGGTCGGAGGTGAAAACCCTGTCCGATGATTCTGTCTTGGCGAACCACGACGGCTCCAACCATCGGATTCGGGCTTGTAGTTCCCTGGCCCTTCGCCGCGAGACGAAGCGCCAGGGTCATATAGTGGAGATCTCGTGTGCGGTCCGTCACCGTTTCTTGCGGCTGCCTGAAGGCGTCTTGGGCGCCGGCTTGGTCCGCTTTAAAGACTTTGATGCCTTCGCGGATTTCACCGTCTTGACGCGCGCCGTCGCGGTTTTCGTGGATGCTGCTGGTGGTTTGGCGTCTGCTTCGGCGATCGCAGCCTGTGCCGCCGCTAGCCGTGCAATGGCCACACGGAATGGCGAACAACTCACATAGTCCAACCCGAGCTGATGGCAAAACTCGACGGAACTTGGGTCGCCGCCGTGTTCGCCGCAGATGCCGAGCTTGATCCCCGGCCGTGACGCACGCCCGCCAGCGATGGCCGTCTTCATCAAGGACCCCACACCTTCCCGATCGAGCGTGGCGAATGGATCCGCGTCCATGATCTTCACCGTTCGATAGTGGTCGATGAACTTCGCGGCGTCATCGCGAGAAAACCCGAAGGTCGTCTGGGTCAGATCGTTCGTCCCGAACGAGAAGAACTCGGCCTCTTCGGCAATCCGTTCGGCGGTCACAGCGGCGCGCGGCAATTCGATCATCGTGCCGACAAGATACGAGAGTTTCACGTTGTAGCGCTTCATCGTCTCTTGCGCGACTTCGCGGATGAGATCCTTCTGTGACTTCATTTCCGCCACCATGCCCACCAGCGGAATCATGATCTCCGGAACGATCTTCTTGCCTTCCTTCGCCAGCTCGCAGGCTGCCTCGATAATGGCGCGCGCCTGCATACGCGTGATCTCGGGCATCGTAATGCCCAGCCGGCATCCGCGCAGCCCCAGCATCGGATTGAATTCATGCAACTCTTCGACACGCGCGAGCAAACGACGCTGCTCGTCCAGCTTGGCACCGTCCTCGCCGGTCAATTCGAGCTGGGCGATCTCCACCATCAACTCTTCACGCTTCGGCAAAAACTCATGCAACGGCGGATCAAGCAAGCGAATGGTGACCGGAAACCCCTCCATCTCACGATACAGCCCGATGAAGTCCTGCTTCTGCAACGGCAACAACTGCTCCAGATACTTTTCCCGATCCTCTTTCGTCCTGGCCAGAATCATCTTCTGCATGATCGGAATACGGTCTTCGGCAAAGAACATATGTTCTGTGCGGCAGAGCCCGATGCCTTCGGCGCCGAACCCTCGGGCGATCTTGGCCTGGTCCGGCACATCGGCATTCGCCCGCACCTTCATCGTTCGCATACTGTCCGCCCATGAGAGGATGGTCGAGAAGAGCTGATATTTTTGCGACCGCTTCGCATCCAGCTTCCCTTGCACCACCTGAATAATTTCTGATTCCATGACGGGAATGTCGCCGTCATACACATTGCCGGTCGATCCGTTCACGGACAGATAGTCGCCTTCCCGGAACACTTTCGACCCGATCCGCACCGATTGGGTATCGATGACTTCGACCGCTTCGCACCCGGCTACGCACACTTTGCCCATCTGCCGCGCCACCACCGCCGCATGGGACGTCATTCCGCCTCGCGCCGTCACAAACCCAGAAGCGGCGTTCATGCCATGAATATCGTCGGGGCTGGTTTCGTCACGAACCAACACAACCCGCTGCCCAGCCGCCTTCATTTCGACGGCACGATCCGGCGTCAAGGCGATCTTTCCTGCCGCCGCTCCAGGTCCGGCCGGCAATCCCTTACCCAATGGGGTTGAACTCGCTTCAGATTGGGTATCGAAGATCGGATAGAGATACTGCGCGAGCTGATCCGGACCGACCCGCTGCACCGCCTCGCGCTTGGTAATCAAGCCTTCATTGACCATTTCAACGGCGATGCGCACAGCAGAAATGCCGGTGCGTTTCCCGACGCGCGTCTGCAACATATAGAGCGTGCCCTCCTGGATCGTGAATTCCAGGTCGAGCATGTCGCGGTAATGTTTTTCCAATCGTTTGTAGGTGTGCTCCAGCTCTTTATAGGCGGGAGGCACGGTCCGACCCAACTCCGTGACCGGCAGCGGCGTGCGGATTCCGGCGACCACATCCTCGCCTTGCGCGTTCATCAAACACTCACCGAAGAACTTCCGCTCACCTGTATTGGGGTCGCGCGTGAAGGCCACCCCCGTGCCGCTGGTGTCGCCCATGTTACCGAACACCATGGCCACGACGTTGATCGCCGTCCCCCAGTGATCCGGAATACCGTTCAGCCGGCGGTAGGTGATCGCGCGCGCGCCATTCCAGGATAAAAACACCGCGTCGATCGCCAGCTTCAACTGCTCATTCGGATCATCAGGGAACGCGTTGCCCGTTTCTTCCTTGACCAAAGACTTGAACCGTTCCACGAGATCGCGCAGAGCGCGCGCATCAAGCTGCGTCTCGTGTTTCACGCCCATTTCTTCTTTCTTGTGATTCAGAATCGCTTCGAAGTGTTCGCGTGGCACACCCATCACGATACTGCCGAACATCGCCACAAATCGTCGATAGCTATCCTGAGCGAACCGCTCATTTCGGGTCTTGACCGCCAATCCTTCCACCGTCTTCGTCGTCAGACCAACGTTGAGCACGGTGTCCATCATGCCTGGCATCGAGGCACGAGCCCCGGATCGGACTGAAACCAGCAGCGGCCGTTCAGGATTCCCAAACCCCATTCCCATTGAGCGTTCGACACGTTTGAGTGCCTGCAATGTGGCGTCCCACATGCCGGGTGGATACTTCTTACCGATTCTGTAATATTCGACGCAGGCTTCTGTAGAAATCGTAAACCCTGGTGGGACCGAGATACCCAAGTTAGTCATCTCAGCTAATCCCGCGCCCTTTCCACCGAGCAACTCTTTCATATTCGACGTGCCCTCGGCTTTGCCGTCGCCGAAATAGTAGACGTATTTCTTTGCCACGTGACTTCTCCTTCCAGAAAGAGTGCGTATCAATGAGCGGGCGACACACGACGGCCGTCGGTTGATTCCAGACGAAGCCGATAGCGGTTCACCAGGAACCACTTCGCCCGTACGCCACCGATGATAATCGCGGTGACAAACAGCACCAGCATCAATAACCGATAGTCAGCCTGAACTCCTTGATCGACATAGTACAGGCCATCCGGACCTTTCTTGAACTTCGTGTCGGGCTGGAGAGAGTGGGTCTTCCCACTCGGGTCGGAGAGATTAAGCCATTCTGAACAGAGTCGAACAGGTTCATTCGCTCCGGGCACCGACTGCCACGTGAGCCGAAGGCACACGTCCTGCTTGGCGTTGAAGAAATCGGGCGTCTTGACCAAGTCGTCCAGATTAATACCGCTGAGTGCGAACCCGCCGAGAAGAATGGCATTGCAGAGCGCCACCAGGACCAGCGAGACCACAAGAGAAAACCGTCGGATCTTGTCCGCCCGACGGCATGCATCCGTCATCGGCTGATCCATGACAACTCCTCTTTTTCCCGATCCTCGCAGGAGACCGTCTGTTTTCCGTCCGCCTCGACCTACCGCCCTTGTACCACAATCTGGGAAAAATCCGCGAATGACATGAACAACTCATCGACCTCTTTGAGCAGCGACAGCCGATTGGCGCGGATAGCTTTGTCTTCTGTATTCACCATCACCGCCGCAAAAAAGTCATCGATGGCCGCCTTGAGCCCTACCAAGGAATCTAAGACCTTGCCGTAGTCACCTATCTCTAGAGCCGAACCCCTCCTCCCTCGCTCTTCGGCGACCGCCTTGTGAAGCGCCGATTCTGACGGGTGCTGAAACTTCTCTGCATCGACCGGCCGGCGTTCCCACTGTTCCTTTTCCACCAACCGATGCGCCCGCTTGAAACCGATGATCAAGGGATCGAACTCCGGCTTCTTCGTCACTATTTCAAGGGCTCTCATCTTCTGCACAAGATCGACGAGATCCAGCGGCTTATCATGAACCGGCTGGAGCACCGCATCAATAATATCATCCCGCAAGAGATGAACCACTCGGCCGTAATGTCGAACCCGGTCCAAGATAAATTCCGTGATTCGACGTACGCCTTGAGACTCTGAATCCGGCTGCCCCATGAAGCCATCATCGGAAATGAGATTTCTCGCATTATTAATGTATTTCGCTAAATTCATTCGGAGATTTGCTTCGAGGATAATTCGAACAATCGCTGTCGCATGTCGTCGGAGCGCAAAGGGATCTTCCGATCCGGTCGGCACGATACCGACATGGAAAAACGCAGCAATGGAGTCCAGCCGATCGGCCAGGGAAAGAATCTGCCCCGCTGACGTTTTGGGCAATTCTCCTTCGATCGCCTTGGGAAGATACTGCTCTCGAATGGCTTGAGCCACCGCAGCAGATTCTCCATCATGACGTGCGTACTCGCCCCCCATGATGCCTTGCAACTCCGGAAACTCCCCCACAATGCCGGTCACGAGATCGGCTTTGGACAAAGACGCCGCCCGATCGCAAACCTGTCGTAGCTCATCTTGCCCAGGATACAAGTGACTGGCCATGAAGCCGGCCAGTTTTTTCACCCGCTCCTGCTTGTGCGCCATCGTGCCGAGCTTATGGTGGAAAATGACGCCGGTGAGCTTTTTCCCCCGTTCCTCCAGCTTCACTTTTCGGTCTTCGTCGAAAAAGAACTTGGCATCCGCCAGCCGTGCTGCCAATACTCGCTCGTTCCCCGTCCGAATAAGCGACATCTTTTTGGGTTCATTGTTGGCGATCGCGATGAAATGGGGCGCCAGTTTGCCTGACTTCTTATCTCTGACCGAGAAGAATCCCTGGTGTTCTTTCATCGACGTGATGAGAATGTCCGACGGGACCTCCAAATACTCTGGTTTGAAGCTGCCAAGAACAGCATAGGGCCACTCGGAGGTGTACACTGCCTGATTAAGCAGGGCGTCGTCCGCATTCAATCCAACACCCGCCTTGACACAAAGACGTTCGATTTGTTCTCGAATCGTCGCTCGACGGCGTTCGGGATCAACAATCACACCTCGCCGTTCGAGCCCATGGTTGCAGGTTTTGAAATCCCTTATGGTGATGGGCTTTCCGCCGCCTATCACGCGATGACCGTAGGTTCGATTGCCGGCCTTGATTCCGGCTATCTGTACCGGCACGACCTTTCCCCCGAACAGCGCAACAATCCATCGCACGGGCCTCGCGAAACGAAACCCGGTCTCGTTCCACTTCATGGCCTTGGGGAAATAGATCTTCTCGACAAGTTGAGGCAGTAATTCAGGGAGAAGGGTCGCGGTCGCACATCCGGCATCACGCTTGACCGCGAAAAGATACTCGCCCTTCGGCGTTTCGCGAATCTCAAGACCTTCGACCGTCACTCCTTGTCCGGCTGCGAATCCCATCGCTGCTTTAGTGGGTTGGCCGGCCTGGTCGAATGCCACCATTCTCGATGGCCCCATCGTTTCTTTGACAACCGCAGTTTGGTGGGCAAGCAAATCGTCCACGACCAAGACAAGCCGCCGTGGCGTCCCATAGGTCTTGACGGACCCAAACGACAAACGGGCATCCTGAAATACGAGGCTGGCTGATTCTCGAAGGGCTGCCAGGGCCAGCGCGACAAATTCAAACGGCAGCTCTTCCATGCCGATTTCGAACAACAGCTCGGCGGTAGATTTGGGGCCGCGAGCCTTTTGTTGCCGAGGCTTCTTGACGAGCGAGCGCTTCATCGGTGCGTGACCTGCGTCCTGATCAGTGGATGTCCCATCGCCGCCCGCTCATCGAGATAGCGCTCGGCACATTGCCTGGCCAGCGCCCGCACCCGCGCGATGTAACCCGTCCGTTCCGCGACACTGATCGCGCCGCGCGCATCAAGCAAGTTGAACAGGTGGGACGATTTGATGCAGTAGTCATAGGCTGGCAATGTCAGGCGCTTGTCGGTCTGCGCGAGCAATCGTTTGCACTCCGCTTCGTTCGCCTGAAAGCCTTGCATGAGCATCGTGATGTCCGCTTCCTCGAAATTGTAGCGCGACCCTTGCACTTCGGTTTCGTGATGAATGTCCCTATATGAGACCTTGTCGGTCCAGGCAAGATCAAAGACGCTGTCTACTCCCTGTAGATACATCGCGATGCGCTCCGTACCGTAGGTGATTTCGCCCGTAATCGGGCTGAGTTCAACCCCGCCGATCTCCTGAAAGTACGTAAACTGGGTAATCTCCATTCCATCCAGCCTCACTTCCCACCCGAGTCCCCAGGCCCCCAGCGTCGGCGACTCCCAGTCGTCTTGGATGAAGCGAATGTCGTGCTCCTTGGGATTGATCCCCAGTCTGGCCAGACTCTCCAGATACAGCTCTTGAATGTTGTCCGGTGAAGGCTTCAGCACGACTTGATACTGATAATAGTGCTGGAGACGGTTGGGATTTTCACCATAGCGACCATCCGTCGGACGACGGCATGGCTGCACATAGGCCGCCCGCCACGGCTCCGGTCCGAGTGATCGCAGAAACGTGGCCGGATGAAACGTCCCTGCCCCCATTTCCATGTCATAGGGTTGATGCACGACACAACCTTGATCGGCCCAGAATCGATGAAGGGCGAGAATCAGTTCTTGGAAAGTCACAGAACCTACAACCTGGTCGGGAGAGATGATTAGATGCTTTCTCTAGACCTGTCAAGCTAGCAAGAATGCTTTTCCCCTGTCAAGGAAGACGCCCTGTAGATCAACAGCTTGTGGCTTGGAGCCCAACAGATGGAGTTGACAAGATTGGAGACGTATTGCCCACCACTCAACCTGTCGATCACTTGTGGGAGCCAGTAGTTTTATGATCCCGCAAGCTACTTGTGGCAGTCACAGCCACACTTCCGTCCGCAGGAGTCGTTTTTCCAACTACCATTCGCGTTTCGAACGCGCTAATTCCCATCACGAAGAAGCGGCTGCTCGAGCGCGAGCAACAGTTCGCATGGATCTACCGCAAAGACTTTCCTGAATGGGGACGGGGCCGTGACGATGCGATGAACCTCACGAAATA